>CALGWX010000185.1 GCA_937936215.1 uncultured Burkholderiaceae bacterium
CGCTGTGGCGCGGCCGGGCCGGCGTCGTGCTCGCGCCCGGCCGCGATGCCGGCCTGGCCAGCGTCAGCCTGCCCGAGCCGCTGTCGTGGCAGCTTTCGCCGTGGCGGCTGCTGGCCGGCACGGCCGACCTGACGCTGACCCACCCGTCGGCGCTGGCGCAGCCGCTGCGCGTGCGCGCCGACCTGTCCGGGCGCATCGAGTTGCAGGCCAACACGCTGCGGCTGCCGGCCAGCGTGCTAGCCGGCCTCGGCGCGCCGTTCAACACCATTCGCCCCGGCGGACTCCTCAGCGTCAGCTGGCAGCGACTGCAAACTGGCGACGGACGCCTGCAGGGCGATCTTGTCGGCGAGTGGCAGTTCGCCAGCAGCGCGCTCACCACCGTCTCTCCGTTCGGCCACTATCGGCTGACGGCGGCGGGCGGCTATCCCGGCACTCGGCTGCAGCTGACGACGCTCGCCGGACCCCTCGAGCTCAGTGGCGATGGCACAATCGACGCGCCAGGGGGTGTTCGGTTCAACGGTCGGGCGGGGGCGATGCCTGGCACCGACCCGGCGACGCGGGCGCAGCTTGCCGGGCTGATCCTCCTGCTCGGCCGGCGCGACGGCGACTCGGCAATCCTCAGCTTTGGACAGTGACATGACCGAACTGCGCAGCGAAGCGCCGGCCATCGGCCCGCGCGCGCGGCTGTTGACGCTCCTGGTGGCCGCTGCGGTGACCTTGTTGGCCGCGGCAGGGCCGGCGCAAGGCCAGGCCGGACGCGCCGACGCCGAGCCGGTGATGCTGAACTTCGTCAACGCCGACCTCGAGGCGGCGGTGCGCGCCATCGGCCAGTACACCGGCCGCCAGTTCGTGATCGACCCCCGCGTGCGCGGCACGCTGACGCTGGTCACCGAGCGGCCGGTGACCAAGCAGCAGGCCTACGAACAGCTGCTGGCGGCGCTGCGACTGCAGGGTTTCACCATCGTCGAGCCGACGCGGCCGGACGGCATCGCCCGCATCGTGCCCGAGGCCGATGCCAAGCTGCAGGGCGGCCCGGTGGTGGTGCCCTCGACCTCGGCGCCGCGCGGCGACCAGGTGGTCACCCAGGTGTTCAAGCTGCGCTTCGAGTCGGCCACCAGCCTGGTGCCGGTGCTGCGGCCGCTGATCGCGCCCAACAACACCATCTCCGCCTACCCCGCCAACAACACGCTGGTCATCACCGACTACGCGGAGAACCTGCGCCGCATTGCCCGCATCATCGAGGCGATCGACTCGCCGGCCGCCGCCGAGAGCGAGATCGTGCAACTGAAGCACGGCCTGGCCGCGGACGTCGCGACGATCGTCAACCGCGTGCTCGACGAGGGCGCGCGCGCCGCCGGCCAGGCCACCGACAGCGGCCAGCGCGTGCAGGTGCTCGCGGAGCCGCGCACCAACTCGCTGATCGTCCGCGCTGCCAGCCCGGCGCGGCTCGCGCTCGCCAAGCAGCTGATCGAGCGGCTCGACCGGCCGACCCTGACCGCCGGCGACATCAACGTGATCTACCTGCGCAATGCCGAGGCCACGCGCCTGGCGCCGCTGCTGCGCGCCGTGATCGCCAACGACCCGGCCTTCGTGCCGCAGGCCGGCGGCCGGATGCTGTCGGGCACCACCGTCACCACCGGCCAGCAGCCGGGGGGGCTGGGCCAGCAGCTGCAGCAGCAGCCACAGCCGCAGCAACCGGTGCCGCCGGCGCCGGCCGCGGGCGGCACCGGCGCGGCCGGCAGCAGCGCGCTGGCGGGCATGATCCAGCCCGATGCGGCAACCAACTCGCTGATCATCACCGCGCCAGAGCCGCTGTACCGGAACATCCGCGCCATCGTCGAGAAGCTCGACTCGCGCCGGGCGCAGGTGGTGATCGAATCGCTGATCGTCGAGGTCAGCGCCGACCGCTCGGCCGAACTCGGCATCCAGTGGCAGGACCTCTCCGGCCTGGACAGCAGCGGCACGCGGGCCATCGGCGGCACCAACTTCGGCGGCGTCGGCAGCAACATCCTCGGCGTGGCCCAGGACCTGAGCACCGCCGGCCGTGGCCTGAACATCGGCGTCGTCAAGGGCAAGATCACCATCCCCGGCATCGGCGAGATCACCAACCTCGGCTTCCTCGCCCGCGCGCTGGAGACGCAGGCCAACGCCAACATCCTGTCGCAGCCGAACATCCAGACGCTCGACAACGAGGAGGCCAAGTTCCTGGTCGGCCAAAACGTGCCCTTCGTCACCGGCTCGTTCACGCAGACCGGCACCGGCGCGACCAACCCCTTCCAGACCTTCGAGCGGCAGGACATCGGCCTGCAACTGCGCGTGCGGCCGCAGATCTCCGAGGGCGGCATCGTCAAGCTGGCGCTGTACCTGGAGGTCTCGTCGATCGCGCCGTCGTCGCTGGCCGCCGGGCAGATCATCACCAACAAGCGCAGTTTCGACTCGGTGGTGCTGGTCGAGGACGGCAACTTCGTCGTCCTGTCGGGCCTGATCGAGGACCGCAGCACGGTGACGGTGGAAAAGGTGCCGCTGCTGGGTGACCTACCGTTGCTTGGCTGGCTGTTCCGCTACGAGAACCGCGAGCGCCGCCGCACCAACACGATGGTGTTCCTGCGGCCGATCATCATCCGCGACGAGAGCACCTCGTCGGCGCTGGCCAACGAGCGCTACGAGTACATGCGCACGCAGATGGCCGAGGCGCGCCTGCCGGACACGCTGGTCTTCCGCGACCTCTCCGCCGGGCAGATGCCGGCCGCCGCCCCGCCGCCGGCGCCCCCGCTGCCGCCGGAGCCG
>CALGWX010000186.1 GCA_937936215.1 uncultured Burkholderiaceae bacterium
CACCCGCACCGGGCTGGCCGGCCACACGCGCAACTCGATCACCGATCTGGCGCGGCTGGAACGCGAGCTGTCGCTGGTGCGCGCCCGCGGCTACGCGCGCGACAACGAGGAGCTGGAGCTGGGAGTGCGCTGCATCGCCGCCGCCGTGCGCGACGACTCTGGCCGCGTCGTCGCGGGCCTGTCGCTGTCGGCGCCGGCCGACCGGATGAACGATGGCTGGGCCGCGGACCTGGTCGCCGCCGCACAGCACATTTCGCAGCAGCTGGGCTATACGGCGGCCGAGCCGCCGCGCGCCGCTACCGCGCGCGGCCGCAGCTGATATCGCGGGGTCAGACCGGCGGCGCGCTGGCGCCGAACTTGTTCGACTCGAGCCACTGGCGGATGCGCTGCGCATCGCCGATGCGCGAGTAGCGGCCCATCGAGTCGAGCAGCACCATCACGACTCGCTTGCCCTCGATCACCGCCTGCATGACGAGACAGCGGCCGGCCGCCGAGATGTAGCCGGTTTTCTGCAGGCCGATTTGCCAGTCGGGGCTGGCGGTCAGGCCGTTGGTGTTCCCGTACCGGAGCACCTTGTTGCCCACCGGCAGCGCCAGTTCGCTGCTCGTCGAATACTCACGCAGCACCGGGTACTGGTAGGCCGCATTGACCAGCCGCACCAGGTCCGCGGGCGAAGACCGGTTCTCCGGCGACAGGCCGGTGGGGTCGGCGAAGCGGGTGTCGTGCATGCCCAGCAGCTGCGCCTTGGCGTTCATCGCCGCCACCGCCGCGGTGAGCCCGCCGGGGTAGGTGCGGCCGAGCAGCTGCGCCGCGTGGTTCTCGGATGACATCAGCGCCAGGTGCAGCGCTTGGCCGCGGGTGAGCTTCACGCCGGGACTCAGCCGCGAGCGGATGCGATCGACGGTGCGGTCGGCGGGATCGACCTCGAGCACCTCGTCGAGGTCGAGGTCGGCCTCGACCGTGATCAGCGCCGTCATCAGCTTGGTGATCGAGGCGATCGGCAGCACCGCGTGCGGGTTCTTCTGGAACAGCACCTCATTGGTGTCCTGGTCGACGACCAGCGCCACCGAAGACTTCAGGTCGAGCGGGTCGCTGGTGGCGTGCAGCCCGGCCAGCTGGCCTTCGCTCGACCGCGGCGGCGCGGCGTGCACGCGGGTGCGCGAGGTCGACCGGCTGGCGGCGACATTCGCGACGGCCGGCTTCTTGCTCGCCGTTGCCGAAGGGTTTCTCTTCGTCTGCGCGTCAGCCGTATGGGGAGCCAGAGCCGCCGCCGCGGCGGCGAGGACAACGACGATCAGCGAACGCACGTGGCCTCTCTGCTCCAGATGCGGGATCCACCGGCCCGCCTCGACGGCTGTGAGCCTGTCTGCTGCGTGTCCCGGTATCGGACCGCCTACGACGACTTCTTCACAACCTCCAGGAAAGCCGCGGGCTCGCGCTGCCGACTCTCTTCTTGCGAAGCTTTCTCAGGTTTGTCGCGCAAGCCCCTGATTCGCGGCAAGTCTAGCGGCGGCCACTCGACGCTGTAAAGCGCGGACAGGCTAGACCGCTTCGGCGATGGCGCGCCCCAAGTCCGCGGTGCCGGCCGTGCCGCCGATGTCGCGCGTCAGCGGCGCATGCGCCGGCCCGGCGGCGAGCACCTCTTCGATCGCCGCCAGCACCGCGGCCGCGGCCTCGGGATGGCCGAGCCAGTCCAGCATCATCGAGGCGGACCAGATCTGGCCGATCGGGTTAGCGATGCCCTTGCCCGCGATGTCCGGCGCCGAGCCGTGCACGGGCTCGAACAGCGACGGGAACGTGCGCTCGGGGTTCAGGTTCGCCGACGGCGCGATCGCGATCGTCCCGGTGCAGGCCGGGCCGAGGTCGGAGAGGATGTCGCCGAAGAGATTCGAGGCGACGACCACGTCGAACCGCTCCGGGAAGCGCACGAAGTGCGCGGTCAGGATGTCGATGTGGAACTTGTCCCAGCTGACCTCCGGGTAGCCGGCGGCAATCGCCTCGACCCGCTCGTCCCAGTACGGCATCGTGATCGAGATGCCGTTGGACTTGGTCGCCGAGGTCAGGTGCCGGCGCGGCCGCTTGGCGGCCAGGTCGAAGGCGAAGCGCACCACGCGGTCGATGCCGACGCGCGTCATCACCGTCTCCTGGATCGCGAACTCGCGCTCGGTGCCCTCGAACATGCGGCCACCGATCGACGAGTACTCGCCCTCGGTGTTCTCGCGCACGACGACGAAGTCGATCTCGCCCGGCGCGCGCGGGCTGCCGTCGGCGCGCACCAGTGGCGAGCGGATGCCCGGCATCAGCTTGCACGGCCGCAGGTTGATGTACTGATCGAACTCGCGCCGGAACTTCAGCAGCGACCCCCACAGCGACACGTGGTCCGGCACCGTCGCCGGCCAGCCGACGGCGCCGTAGAAGATCGCGTCGTGGCCGCCGATGCGGTCCTTCCAGTCGGCGGGCAGCATCGCGCCGTGCTTGGCGTAGTAGTCGCAGGAGGCGAAGTCGAAGTGGTCGTAGTGCAGGTCGAGGCCGAAGCGCCGCGCGGCGGCGTCGAGCACGCGCAGGCCCTCCGGAACCGTCTCCTTGCCGATGCCGTCGCCGGGGATGACGGCGATGCGATGCTTGCCCATGATGTCTCCTCGTTGACGTTGCGGCCCTTCGCGCTCAGGGGCACAGCCGCTCGACCGCCGCGCGCAGCGCCGCGGGCAGGGGCACCGGGCGGCGGCTGGCGCGGTCGACGTAGACGTGAATGAAGTGGCCCTGCGCGCTGGCGGTCTCCGCGTCGGCCGCGAACAGCGCGATCTCGTAGCGCACGCTGGAGCGGCCGGCGCGCGCCACGCGCATGCCGGCGTCGACCCGCTGCGGGAACGCCAGCTCGCTGAAGTAGTTGCACTTCGTCTCCACGACGAGGCCGATGACGGGGCTGGTTTCGATGTCGAGCGCGCCGGCGGCGATCAGGTATTCGTTGACCACGGTGTCGAACCAGCTGTAGTAAACGACGTTGTTCACGTGCCCATACGCGTCGTTGTCGCTCCAGCGGGTCTGGATTGGCAGGAAGTGCCGGTAGTGCGCGCGCCGGTGCGCGCTCGGCCTGTCGTTCACGCTCGTTCCCCTACTGATTTCTCTGGCGCAGCAGCAGCGCCACGCCGGCCATCGCCAGCACGACGCCCGCCCACGCCAGCGCGCCCAGCTGCTCGCCGAACAGCGGCCACGCGAGCAGCGCTGTCGCCGGCGGCGTCAGGTACATCAGGCTCGCCACGTCGGTGGCGCGACCGCGGCGGATCATAGTCAGCAGCAGCGCCATCGCAGCCAGCGACAGCACGAGCACCGACCACAGGAGCGCGAACCAGAACTCGGGGTTGGGATCGACCCGCCAGCGTCCGATCAGCGCCACCAAGGGCAGCAAGGCAAAGAAGGACGCGCCGAACTGGATCGCGCTGCCGGTGCGCAGGTCGACGGCCGGGCCGAGCCGCTTCTGCAGCAGCGTGCCGGCGGTGATGCCCGCGAGCGCCAGTAGGTTGACGAGGATCGGCGCCAACCCCGTGCTCGGCAGCGCGACGCGGTCGGAAAGCACGAGCGCCACCCCGGTGAATCCCATCACCAGTCCGGCCCACTGCCGCAGGCTGGCCCGCTCGCCGACCCAGCCCGCGAAGACTGCCGTGAGCAGCGGCTGCAGCCCGACGATGAGCGCCGAGGCGCCCGCCGGCACGCCCTCGGCGATCGCCCACCACACGCCGCCGAGATAGGTCGCCTGCAGCAGCACGCCGACCACGGCCACATGCAGCCAGACCCGCGCCGTGGACGGCCAACGCGCACCGGTGAACCAGATGACCGGCAACAGCACCAAGACAGCCGCCGCGAAGCGCCACAGCAGGAAGGTCAGCGGCGGCGCATGCGCAGCCGCGTACTTGGCGACGATGAACCCGGTGCTCCACAAGAGCACAAACACGGCCGGCATCGCCGCAAGCCATAGCGATTCGCGCCGCGACACAGCGTTCTCGGAGGCCGTCAGGAACCCGTCCCGCGCGGCCCGAGGTCGCGGCGAGGAGCGGTCCCGTGTCGGGCATCGCAGGGGGCAGCAGCCGGGAAACCGCTACGCGCGGCAGCATCGTTCACAGCCCTTCAGCACACGTTCGCCGCGGCTGGGCGGCTGCTACGCCAGTGCTCCAGCGCAGCGGCCACCGTGTTCAGGTGAACCTGTACGGTGGCCTCGATGTCATGGCCGTAGCCGCCGGCCATCGTCACCGCGATCGGCGCCCGCAGCCGCGCCGCCAGCGCGAAGACCCGGGCATCGCGGGCGCGCAGTCCGTCGAAGGTCAACCGCAGCCGGCCCAGCCGGTCACCCTCGTGGGGGTCGGCGCCAGCGAGGTAGATGAGAAAGGTCGGTTCGAAGCAGCCCCGCAGACGCGCCAGCGCCTCGTCGAGCGCGTCGAGATACTCGGCATCGCCGGTGCCGTCGGGCAGGCCGACATCAAGGTGGCCGTCGGTCTTCCGCGCCGGGTAGTTGCGGCTGCCGTGCAGCGACAGGGTGAAAACACGCGCGTCGGCCCGGAGGATGGACGCGGTGCCGTCGCCCTGGTGCACGTCGAGATCGATGATCGCCACCCGCGCCTCGGCGTCCGCCCGGCAGATCGCGCGCGCCGCGACCGCGGCGTCGTTGAAGACGCAGAAGCCGTGCCCGCTATCGCGCCGCGCATGGTGCGTGCCGCCAGCAAGGCTTGCCGACACGCCTTCCGCCGCGGCCTGGCGGCAGGCCGCTAGGGTGGCGCCGACCGAGCGCCGCGACCGCTCGACCATCGCCGGTGACCATGGAAAGCCGATCGCCCGCTGCTCGGCCGCAGACAGCGCTCCGGCAACGACCCGCTGTAAGTAAGCGGCATCGTGCGCCAGCAGCAACTCCTCGTCGGCGGCGGCCGGCGCCTCGCACAGTGCCACCTCGGGCAGCGCTTCGCTGACGCGTTGCCGCAGCCGCGCGTACTTGGCCATCGGGAAGCGGTGCCCTGGCGGCAGCGGCAGGACGAAGTGGTCGCTGTAGAACGCCTTCAGCGGCAGCCCCTTTTCGAGGCTTCATTCTAACCGTCAGGGCCTGCGCAACCCCCTTCCGCACCGCAGCGAAACGGCCGCAAACCGGCTCCGGCACCACTCGGGAAATCCAATGTAGTACATTGTTTTATTGCGTCTTCATGACGCCTCACCGATTTATGCGGCAGCGCAACATTCCGGCTTGACAACGGCTGCTCGCTCCGGAACAATTGCATTGTGCGCCGCACAAAATCTGCTGGCGACGCTACCGTAGAGCCTGTCCACCGACCGCGAGGAGTTGACGATGATGACCACCCCTGCCCAATTCGCCGAGTTCCAGAAGAGCCAGTTCGACGCCATGTTCGCCATGTCGCACACCATGTTCGAGGCCACCGAGAAGCTCGTCGACCTGAACCTGGCCGCCGCCAAGGCGATCCTCGAGGAGTCTGCCGAGCGGGCTCAGGCCCTGATGAGCGTCAAGGACGTGCAGGAACTGCTGGCCGTCAGCAGCAGCTTCGCCCAGCCGGCGCTGGACAAGCTCATCAGCTACAACCGCAACGTCTATGGCATCGCTTCGAGCGCCGGCGCCGACATGACGAAGCTGTTCGAGACCCAGATCGCACAGAGCAACAAGCAGATCGCCGAGATGATCGAGCTGGCCGCGAAGAACGCGCCGACGGGCGCCGAGCCGGCGGTGTCGATGGTCAAGAGCGCGCTGGCCGCCGCCAACACGGCGTACGACACCTTCAGCAAGGTCACGAAGCAGGCCGCTGAGATGGCCGAGCAGAACTTCAGCGCCGCCACCGAGGCGACGGTGAAGGCCGCCAACGACGTCGTGAAGCCCAAGGCCCGCAAGGCGGCCTAAATCGACTGGTTGATGGGCACCCCCGCCCGTGCCTGATAACGTGCCAATCCGTAGCGAAGCCACTGTGTCGCTGAAGCCAGCGGCCGGCGGTCATCGAAGGGAAACGCCGAAGGCGCAACCTTCGGCACGAGCGAGGTGAAGAAGGAAAAATTGCCCGGTAACGGTTGTCTCCTTGGCACCACTTAGCCGGACGCCAGTCCGGTCTCCTCTGTCTCCTCCTTTGGTGGTGCTTTCAAGCCCGGTTCTGCGAACCGGGCTTTTTTTATGCCGTCTCGTAGGCCGCGCCGAGCGCCTCGACGCCCTGTCGCAGGACGGCAAAGGCCTCGTCGATCAACGCCGGATCGCCCTTCACCCCCAGCTCGATGTGGCGACGTCGCGGGCGGCCATCCTGCCCGTCGCCCAGTGAAGGCAGGCTGAAGGCGCGAACGCCGGGAAAGCGCGCCTCGACGTCCTCCATGATCGGCGTCACGCGCGACTCCGGCACGTCGAACACCAGCAGCGACCGCTCGCCGCTGCGCTCGGCGTGAAACAGGTGCGCGTATTCGCCGTCGAGGACGGCCTCGATCATCGGCCAGGCCATGGCCGGAAAGCCCGGCAGGAAGTAGTGCCGGCCGACGGCAAAGCCGGGGATGCGGTTGAAGGGATTCGGCACGATGCGCGCGCCGCGCGGGAACTCGCCCATTTTCAGCCGCTGCCGGTTCTCCGGCGTGCTCATGTCCGCCGAGCCGCGGCCTTCCAGCGCCATCTCGGCGCAGCGCTGCGTGATCAGCGCCGCCGCCTCGGGGTGCAATTCGAGCTCGACGCCCAGCGCCGCGGCCGCCGCCTGCCGCGTGTGGTCATCGGGGGTGGCGCCGATGCCGCCGCAGGAAAAGACGATGTCGTCGCTGGCGAACGAGCGGCGAAGCACCTCGGTGATTGCCCCGCGGTCGTCGCCGACGTAGTGCGCCCAGGCCAGGCGAAGCCCCCGCGCCGACAGGATCTCGATCACCTTGGCCAGGTGCTTGTCGGCACGCTTGCCGGAGAGGATTTCGTCGCCGACGATGATCAGGCCGAAGCGCGGCATGGCGGTTTGCAGGCGAAGGGAAAGGCGCGATCGTATCGCCGCCAGCGCGCGCGTACGCTGCGTGCCCGGCATGCGCGTCCCGCAGTCGCCGCTGACGCCGCGCGGCTCGCCCCCTCACGCCGCACCGGGCTTGCCGGCGCGCTCAATTTGCCGGCAGGCATGGCGTGCCCGTCACGAGCGTCCTGGAGTACTCGCTCGCGGGGCGAAACCGCCACGCCGCACCGCGCCGGCGTCGCCGGATCGCGCCCGCCTTGCCGACCGCAGCCTGCTGGCTACGCGGCCGGATCGACCATGCGCTTGAGCCCGAGCCACTGCTGGCGCCAGAAGCCCTCGCCATAGTCGTGGCCGCTGCCGCTCGGTGGCGGCAGCTGGTCGCGGATGCCGGTCGGTTCGACCGAGCGACGGAAATCGGCGGTGCCGAAGAGCAGGTCCCACAGCGGGAACAGCACCGCGAAGTTGCAGCCGTAGCTCCGCCCCTCGTGGCCAAACCCGATCGCGTGGTGCACGCGGTGGAACACCGGGCTCACCACCACCGCGCCAAGCGGGCCGTAGGTCCACGGCAGATTGGCGTGCTGCAGGCTCTGCAGGACGCGCGCGGCGATGATCAGGCCGACGAACTGTGCCGGCTCCACGCCGATGGCGAGCGCCACCGCGGCCTTCACCGCGTCGAGGATCAGGCTGTCGAGCAGGTGGTTGCGGTCGTCGGTCCAGAACGACATCTTGCGCTGCGAGTGATGCAGCGCATGCAGGGCCCACCACCAGCGCAGCCGGTGCTGCCCCCGGTGCAGCCAGTAGTCGACGAAGTCCAGCACCAGCAGATACAGCGCGAAACTGACCAGCGGCACGTCGGTCACGCCTGGCCACAGCGCGTCGAGGTTCAGTGGCGAGAAGTCACGCATCCGCAGCCAGGAAGCCGCGGCCTCTGCAATCGGGGTGAGCAGCAGGAAGACGAGCAGCGGAAACGCACCCAGGCGATGCAGCAGCGTGTAGAGGATGTCCACGCCGGTGCCGCGGCGGTCGTCCCAACGTTCGGCAGGAAAACGTGCCTCCAGCGGCCGCAGCACGGCCGCCAGCAGCGCCACCTGCACGATGCCGAGCAGGAACCACTCGGTGGCCGGATAAGCATCTTCCAGCAGGTGCGAGGCGCCGGCGGCAAACAGCAGCGGCTGCACCGCCGACTCGAACAGCCAGGAGTGCACCGCGTCGAAAGCGCGCTGGAGGGGGTCGAGCATGGCCGTCAGCGGGCGTTGGAGGCTGAAAGCTGGGCCGGCACCGGGCTGCCGGCCCGATAGGCCGGATGCTCGCGCAGGGTGCGGAAGCAGAACCCGCGCGCCTTCAGCCCTGCGATCAGCGGCTCCAGCGTTGGCGCGAACGGGTCCTTGCGCGACCAGATGCCGAGGTGCGCCATCAGCACGTCGCCATCGCGGATGTCGCGCAGGGCGCGCTTGAGCAGCGCCTCGTTGGAGTGGGTTTCCGACGGCAGCTCGTCGCCGAGAAAGCCCGCCGGCGCCCACCCGACATGGGCGAAGCCGCAGCCTTGCGCCGCTGCCAGCGCGCCCGGCGTGGTGCGGCCGCCCGGCGCACGCCAGACCGCGTCAAGACCGCGGCCGGCGTAGGCGGCAAACGCCGCCTCCACCCGCCGCAGTTCCTCGCACACGGCGGCGGGCGCCAGTGTGACCGTGCGGCCCGCGTCGTCGCCGAACTGCGGCCGGTAGCGCACGCCGCCGCCCTCGTCGGCGACGAAGCGGCCATGGCGCCAGGTATGGCTGCCGAAAGCGTGGCCTTCCTCGGCGCGCGCTTTCCAGTACGCGGCCCACGAGGGATCGAGCGCGTGGTCGCCGCGCGGGGTCTTCTCGTTGGCGAGGAAGAAGGTCGCCCGCACCTCGTGCCGCCGCAGGATGGCGGCGACCTCCTCCGCGTGGCGCATGTTGCCGGTGTCGAGCGTCAGGTAGACGTGGCCGCGGCAAGCCTCTTGCGCCGATGCTGCGCCGGCCAGCCCGGCTGCAAGCACCGCCAAAGCCAGTCGCCTCGATGTCCGACGGACGGAGGCCTTCACGACCCCTCCGCTGGCACTGAGCGCGTCCGCCACGAGTGGGTCACGCGCGGCCTCGATGCGGGCCCCAACTGGACCGCGCCGCCGGCCACGCCGGGTTGCTCCGGCGCGCTGCCTGTCGACGCCGCCTGTGGAGGACGGCCCGCGGCGCCGGCGGCCAACGGCTGCTGGCGCCGCCGTCCACTAGCCGCCGCAACGGCGCTCGCCCGTTGCACCGTCTCCCCTCAGCGCCAGGGCGCGGAGTTGATGAAGAAAACGCCGTGCGGGGAGCGCCCGACCGGGATCGTGTGCGCAATCTTGCGCGCCTCGATGTCCACGACCGCGACCGACTTGCCCCAGCGCTGCGTGATCCACAGCCACCGGCGGTCGGCACTGACCTCCATGCAATCCGGGCCGTGCGGCACCGTGATGTCGTATTTCTTTTCGAGGGTCTGCTGGTCGATCAGGCTCACCGTGCCGGCGACGCGGTTGCCGACGAAGACGTGGCGGCCGTCGCCGAGCGGGCGGAAGTTGTGCGCCCCCTTGCCGGTGATGATGCGCTTGACCGACTTGCGCTGCCGCCAGTCGATGACGTCGACGTAGTCCTCGCCCATTACGCCCACCAGCAGGTACCTGTCGTCCGGCGTCATCCAGATGCCGGCCGGCTGCCGTCCCACCTTGACCTTCCACTGCACCGTTTGGTCGGCCAGGCGGATCGCCGCGACCTCGTCGCTTTCCTGCAGCGTGACGAAGACGAACTGGCTGTCGGCGGAGAAGGCCATGTGGCTCGGCGTGCGCGGCAGCGGCACGCGCTTGACCGGCCGCAACTCCTCGCCGTTGGCCTCGTAGATATCGACGCGGTCCAGCCGCAGCGCATTGACGACGAACCACTTGCGGTCGGGCGAAAAACCGATCTGGTACGGGTCGGGAATGTTGCGCACCCGGCGGCGGACCTCACCGGTGACCGGATCGAGGAAGTGCAGGTCGTTACTGGCGGCGTTGGCGACGATCAGCGTCTTACCGTCGGGCGTGGCCATCAGGTGGTGCGGCTCCTTGCCGACGTCGAAGCGGCGCAGTTCCGTGCGCTTGTCCTGGTCGATCAACGAGACCGACGCATCGCCCGAGTTGAGCACGACCACCACGCCCGCCTCGGCCGACGCGGCGGCGAGCATCAGGCCTGCCGCCAGCAGCGTGGCCAGACCGCGCCGGCAGGCGCCAGCGGTTTCGTCGCGGAAGGCAAAGGTCGGTCGTCTCATGGTTCGCGGATTCTACTTATCACCCCTGTGCTCGGGGCCACTGCGGTGCACCGGCCGCGCGCATGGCGACGCCCTTGCCGCGGCCTTGGCAAAGCGACAGCAGCGGTGATCGGCTTGTCCGAGCGGGATGGTGCCACCGGCAAGCTGCAGCCGCGAGCGGCCGGCAAGGCCACTGCCGCCCGAGCGGTCTCGCGGCGCGCTACCGCCCGCCGGACTCGCCCTTGAGAAAGGCCGCCAGCGGCGCGTCGTGGTTGTGTGCGTGGGCGGCGAACCAGCCCATCAGTTCGGCCGCGTAGTGCCGCACCGCGTCGATGTCGCCGGCGTCGAGCCGCCGGCGCATGTCCGCCACCCGCTCGACGAAGCGGTCGTGCTCGTGCTTGTGGACGGTGTAGTGTGGGTAGTTCTCCTGAAGCATGTACTGCTCTTCGAGCGCCGTGTGCCGCAGCATGTGCTCGTGCAGCGCCAGCAGGTGCTCGCCGTAGTCGGCCTCGGCCGGGTCGTTCAGCGCCTCGACGATCGATTCGAACTCGTGGTGCAGGTCGTCGATCGGCTTGAAGCCGACGAAGATGTCGGCATGTCGCGTCTTGGGCGCGGCCTGGCTCATGGGCTTCTCCGGCGGGTTGGACGGCGCAAAGTTACGGCGGTGGCCTGCCGCGGCCCTTGACGGAGCGCAAGGGCGGCGACATCGCGCTTGCGCCGGCGCGCGCACGGGGCAAACTTCCGCCATCCCGAACTTTACGGGGAAAAAGATGCTCGAACTCGCTTCGCTGATCAACCGGCAGGGGCGGCTGCGCGGCGACGCGCCGGCGCTCACCTTCGAGGGCACCACCCACAGCTACCGCCAGTTTGCCGAGCGCGCCAACCGCACCGCGCACGCGCTCGCCGGGCTCGGCATCCGCCGCGGCGACAAGGTCGCGTCGCTGCTGGCCAATTGCCGCGAGCTGGTCGAACTGACCTTCGCCGTGCCGTCGCTGGGGGCGGTGAACGTGCCGCTGTCGCCGCTGCTGATGGGTCCCGGGCTGCGCTCGCTGCTGGCGGACTCGCACGCCACCGTGCTGGTGACGCAGGTGTCGATGCTGCCGGTGATCGACTCGATCCGCGACGAGCTGGCGCCGGAGCTGCGCCGCCGCATCGTGCTCGTCGACGGCGCCGAGCCGGGCTGCTTCAGCCTCGCCGAGCTGCGCGCCGCCGCCAGCGACGAGGCGCCCGCGGCCACGGTCGCGCAGGACGACCTGTTCAACATCATGTACACCAGCGGCACCACCGGGCTGCCCAAGGGCATCATGCACTCGCACTTCGTGCGCGCCATGTACGCCCTGATCATGGGCGCCGCGTGGCGGATGACGCCGGAGTCGGTGGTGCTGCACACCGGCAGCATCGTCTTCAACGGCGCCTACGTGACGATGATGCCGTGCTTCCACCTCGGCGCCCATTACGTGCTGGCGCGGCAGTTCAACGCCGCCGAGGCGGTCGAGCTGATCGAGCGGCACCAGGTCACGCACACGATGATGGTGCCGGCGCAGATCATCGCGCTGCTGGATGCGCCGAACTTCGCCCCCGAGCGGCTGGCATCGCTGCGGATGCTGCTGTCGCTCGGCGCGCCGCTGCACCGCGAGCAGAAGGAAAGGCTGAGCCGGCTGCTGCCCGGGCGCTTCCACGAGCTCTACGGGCTCACCGAGGGCTTCGTCACCATCCTCGACGCGCGCGACGCGGCGCGCAAGATCGACTCGGTGGGCGTGCCGCCGCCGTTCTTCAAGATGCGCATCGCCCGCGAGGACGGCACCGACTGCGCCCCGCGCGAGATCGGCGAGATCGTCGGCCGCGGCCCGATCCTGATGAGCGGCTACTACAACCGTCCCGACCTCACCGAGAAGGCGATCCGCAACGGCTGGCTGCTCACCGGCGACATGGGCTACGTCGACGAGGACGGCTATTTGTACCTGGTCGACCGCAAGAAGGACATGATCGATTCCGGCGGCGTCAAGGTCTATCCGCGCGACATCGAGGAGGTGGCGGCGCGCCACCCGGCGGTGGCGGAGGTGGCCGTCTTCGGCGTGCCCGACGAGAAGTGGGGCGAGACGCCGGTGGCGGCGGTGCTGCTGCACGGCGACGCGCGCGCGACCGAGGAGGAACTGCGCGACTGGATCAACGAGCGCGTCGCGGCGCGCTTCCAGCGCGTCTCGCGGGTGATGATCCTGCCCGACTTCCCGCGCAGCGCCGCCGGCAAGACGCTCAAACGCGAGATGCGGGCGCCTTTCTGGCGGGGCAAGGACAAGCCGCTGTAGCTGCGCCAAAAAAGACGGCGGGCCAGGCACCTCCCGGTGGCTGGCCCGGCCGATGAGCGGGCTCGATGCCCGCCGTAGGTGGTGTATCAGCGATACACCAGAACCGGAATGGTGGAATGCGTCAGCACCTTCTGTGTTTCGCTCCCCAGCAGAACTGCACTCAGGCCCCGCCGCCCGTGCGAGGCCATGAAGATGACGTCGCAGCCGTGCTTGCGGGCCGTGTCGATGATCGCCTCGTAGGGCGAGAACGACTTCACGGTCACCGTCTCGACCGGCACGCCGGCATCCTTGGCCGCCTGCACCAGCGGCGCCAAACGCTGCTCGGCCGCCTGGGCGTTGCGCGCCTCGAAAGCCTCCAGCGTCTCGGGGCGGTACTCCGACAGCGTCGAGTACGAGTACGGCTCGACCACCGTCATGCCCACCACCGAGGCCCCGAGCGCCTGCGCCATGGCGATGGCGCCCTGCACCGCCTTGGCCGAAAGCTCGGAACCGTCGGTCGGCAGCAGGATCTTCTTGAACATCGGCTCCTCTTTCGCAGCGTCGAGGCCATCGTACGCACGACGGCTTTCGCCGCCCTTGATGGCGGTCAAGCCGCTGCGCTCCGTCGCACCGAGGTCAACAGGCGCAGTGCGGCCGCCGCGGCGGCGAACCCCATCGCGCCGGTGACCGCCACCGACGAACCATAGCCGGCG
This sequence comes from uncultured Burkholderiaceae bacterium, assembly GCA_937936215.1. GTDB lineage: Bacteria > Pseudomonadota > Gammaproteobacteria > Burkholderiales > Burkholderiaceae_F > JADJWR01. The sequence goes on from CALGWX010000186.1 coordinate 13,216, forward strand.
CAGGCCAGCCGCGCCTGCGGCGAGCATTCCTGCGGCGTGCGGATGGGCTCGTCGGAGTAAATGGCGGTGACGCCGAAGCGGCGCACGCGCCCGCTCGCCTCGCGCGGGAAACCGTAGTGTCGACGCAGCCGGTAGCGCACCTTGGCCAGCAGCGGATCCCCCTGCACACGGGCGAGGTCGTCCTCGCGCAGCCGCGTCGGGTCGATGCGGCCCCCGGCCGCGCCGCAGGTGACGATCACCACGCTCGCGTCGCGGCAGGCCGCGATCAGCGCCACCTTGCCCGCCACCTGGTCGATGCAGTCCAGCACGAGGTCGTGGCCGGCGACCAGGCGCGCGGCGTTGCCTTCGTCGGCGAACTCCTCTATCGGTCGCACGGCGCAGGACGGATCGATGGCGGCGATGCGCTCGGCCATCGCCAGCACCTTGGCGCGGCCGTACGCGTCGCCGAGGGCGTGGATCTGCCGGTTGGTGTTGCTCTCGGCGATGTGATCGAGATCGACGAGCGTCAGCGCGCCGACGTGGCTGCGGGCTAGCGCCTCCGCCGCCCAG
>CALGWX010000187.1 GCA_937936215.1 uncultured Burkholderiaceae bacterium
CATTGGGGCTGGGCGATCAAGACGGCTGAACGATAGGAGCCGGATGAGCCGAGAGGTTCACGTCCGGTTCTGGGAGAGCGCGGGGGTGTGATTCCCCCGCGCCACTCACCTGCCCTTGTACCGGCAGGAAGCGATCTTCGAGCGGGCCGGCTTCGCGCTGTCGCGCTCGACCCTGGCGCAGTGGGTCGGCGCCTGCGGCGTGGCGCTGGCGCCGCTGGTGCACGCCCTGAAGACCGAGATGCTCACCCGGCCGGTGCTGCACGCCGACGAAACCCCGGTGGCGATGCTCAAGCCCGGCCACGGCAAGACGCACCGGGCCACTCTGTGGAGCTACGGCACCACCGTCTTCGACCCCATGAAGGCGGTCGTCTTCGACTTCGCCGAGACCCGCGCCGGGCGGCATGTGCAAACGTTCTTCGGGCAGGACACTGACGCCGCTTGGCGCGGCACGCTCGTCTGCGATGACTACGCCGGCTACAAGCAGCTGTTCGGCGAACGCATCGCCGAGGCCGGCTGCCTGGCGCACGCGCGGCGCAAGTTCTTTGATCTGTGGGCCCACCACAAGAGCACGGTGGCCGAGCAGGCGCTGGGCTTCTTCGGCGATCTGTACGACGTCGAACGCGAGGTGAGGGACCTGGACGCCGACGAGCGACGGCGGATCCGGCAGCTGAAGGCCAGGCCGGTGGCCGATGACCTGTTCGCCTGGCTCATGGCGCAACGGCAGAAGGTGCCGCCGGGCTCGGCGACCGCGAAAGCCATCGACTACAGCCTGAATCGCTGGGCGGCGCTGACGCGCTACCTCGGCGACGGCCGGCTGCCGGCCGACAACAACTGGATCGAGAACCGCATCCGGCCGGTCGCGCTGGGACGCAACAACTGGCTGTTCGCCGGATCCTTGCGCGCCGGACAGCGTGCGGCGGCGATCATGAGCCTGATCGGCTCGGCGAAGATGAACGGCCTCGATCCGTACGCCTACCTCAGCGACGTGCTCGCGCGGCTGCCGACGCAGCCGGCCCGCCGCATCGCCGAACTGCTGCCGCATCGCTGGCAGCCAGCCAACACGCACTGATCGCGCGACCACCCGTCAAGACGGGTTCGCCGCGCGCTTACGCGGATTGCGCGAGACGGCCGCAGCGAAGGCCCGGAGGCCTTGGCGAGGAGTTGAGCGCAGGCCCGCGTCCGCAGGCGCCGCGCAAACCCGCGTCGCCCCGCCGATGCAAAGTGGCTGCGCGGCTCGGACGCTCCAAGGCCTCGCCAAAGCTGCCGGGAACCCGGCTTCGGGGGCGACCTCGTGAAATATCCGGGCTAGCGCACGAACTGCGGGAACAGCACGTTGTTTTCCAGGTGGATGTGCTGCATCACGTCGTCGACCAGCTTGCGCGTGCCGGCATAAAGCGCCACCCAGCTGGTGCAGGCGTCGGCCGGCGGCGTGTGGCGACGGGTCAGCGCTTCGAGCTGGCGCAGCCGCTCGCCGTGCTCGACGTGCTCGTGCTCCATCACCGCGATCGGGCCCATGATCATCGGCACGCCACCGGCGCGCATCATCGGGAACAGGATGCGCTCCTCCTTCAGCATGTGCTCCTCGATCGCCTCGGCGATGTGCTCGAGCAGCGCCGCCAGCCCCTTCGGCACCTCGGGATGGCCGGCGTGGACCGCTTCGACCTTGCGCGCGAGCAGGATCAGCTCGGGCAGCTCGCGGCGATGCGTCTCGTGATAGCGGGTCAGGATGTGCTCGATCAGCGCCTGCGGCTCCTCGGGCGCCTCGCCGTCGCCCGCCGGCAGCGCCGCCAGCTCGCGCTCGACGGCGGCCGCGTCGATGCCGCTGGCGTCCGCCGCCGCGGCGAGCGTCTGCGCGCCGCCGCAGCAGTAGTCGAGGCCGAAGCGGCGAAACACGGCCGCGGCGCCGGGGAGCTCGCGGGCGATCTCGGCCAGCGTGCGTTGCGAGGACGGGATTTCGACAGCGATGTTCATTGCGGCTCCTTGCGCTCGCTCGTTGCAGACGGCGCGAGTGTGGCCGGCCGCTGCCGCAGCCGTCTCTAACCTGCATCAAGCGCGGCGGCGGTCTACCTCCTCGGCAGGAGCGCGGCGCCCTCGGTGGCTTGATGCAGATCAGGCGCGCGGCCTTTCCTGCCGGATGGTTATAGTTCAACGCCCCGGTTCCATCCCGATGAGCAGGAGACCGCGATGAGCGACAGCGTGAAATACCTCCTCGACGAGGCGCGTATTCCGAAGCATTGGTACAACCTGCTGGCGGACCTGCCATCGCCGCCGCCGCCGGTGCTGCACCCCGGCACGCTGAAACCCATCACGCCCGACGATCTGGCCCCGCTGTTTCCGATGGCGCTGATCGCGCAGGAAGTGGCCACCGAGCGCGAGATCGAGATCCCCGCGCCGGTGCGCGAGGTCTACCGGCAGTGGCGCGCCACGCCGCTGTATCGCGCCCGCCGGCTGGAAAAGGCGCTGCAGACGCCGGCGCGCATTTACTACAAGTACGAAGGCGTGAGCCCCGCCGGCAGCCACAAACCCAACACCGCGGTGGCGCAGGCGTTTTACAACCACGAAGCCGGCGTGAAGCGGCTGACCACCGAGACGGGCGCCGGCCAGTGGGGCTCGTCGCTCGCCTTCGCCGGCAGCGTGTTCGGGCTCGAGGTGCAGGTCTTCATGGTACGGGTGTCGTACAACCAAAAGCCGTACCGGCGGGCGCTGATGGAAACCTACGGCGCCAACTGCATCGCCAGCCCGTCGATGGAGACGAACTTCGGCCGTAGCGTTCTGGCCAAGTCGCCGGACAGCAACGGCAGCCTGGGCATTGCCATTTCCGAGGCGGTCGAGGTCGCCGCCAGCCGCGACGACACCAAGTACGCGCTCGGTTCTGTGCTCAACCATGTGTTGCTGCATCAGACGGTGATCGGGCTGGAAGCGCTGGCGCAGCTGGAGATGGCCGACGACTATCCCGACGTCATCGTCGGCTGCACCGGCGGCGGTTCGAACTTTGCCGGCATCGTGTTCCCGTTCCTGGGCGCGCAGCTGCGCGGCGGGCGCAAGGTCAGGATCGTCGCCATCGAGCCGGCGGCCTGCCCGAGCCTGACCCGCGGCCGCTATGCCTACGACTTCGGCGACACGGGGCACATGACGCCGCTGGCCAAGATGCATACGCTCGGCTCGACCTTCATGCCGCCCGGTTTCCATGCCGGCGGGCTTAGGTACCACGGCATGGCGCCGCTGGTTTCGCACATCAAGGAGCTCGGCCTGATCGACGCCCGCGCCTACCACCAGACGGCCTGCTTCGACGCGGGCGTGTTCTTCGCCCGCCACGAAGGGATCGTGCCGGCGCCCGAGGCGAACCATGCGGTCAAGGGCGCGATCGACGAGGCGATCCGCTGCCGCGAGGAGGGCACGAGCCGCGCCATCCTGTTCAACCTCTGCGGCCACGGCCACTTCGACATGCAGGCGTACATGGATTACTTCGCCGGCAAGCTCACCGACCAGGAATACGACGAGCGCGAGCTGGCGATGGCGCTGGCCGGCCTGCCGAGCGTGGCCGAGGCGACGTAGAAATGCAACGCCGCGCGGTTCGTATTACTACCTTGCGGAGATCCAGGGCGGCGCCGCGATCCGATCGATGGTAATTTCGCGCTGCCGAAATACCTCGGTGCCACTACGGACACGATGCTATGAGCAAAGCTGTCGCGGCCATCAAGGCCGAAATTGCCAGGAAGCAGGCCGAGATCGACGCGCTGAAGAAGGCGCTGGCGGCGCTCGGCGGCTCGCCCGCTGCCGCCGGTGGCCGCGGCAACCGCAAGCCGCGCACGGAGGCGCAGAAGCGCAAGATCTCGGCGGCGCTGAAAAAGGCCTGGGCCGAGCGCAAGAAAGCGGAGAAAAAGGCCGCCGCGGCCGCCGCCTGAGGCGGCGTCAAGCCTGCCAGGGCGGCCTTCGGGTCGCCCCTTTTTTCTTACTGCGGCGCCGCCGGGATGTAGCGGACCGACAGCACGCCGTCGATCGACGCGATCTCGCCGATCACCGCCTCCGACACGGGGCTGTCGACGTCGACCAGCGTGTAGGCCATCTCGCCGCGCGACTTGTTCACCATGTTGTGGATGTTCAGGCCGGCCATCGCCATCGCGGTGGAGATCTGGCCGAGCATGTTCGGCACGTTGGCGTTGGCGATCGCCACCCGCCAGGCCGACTCCCGCGCCATCTCGACGTTGGGGAAGTTCACCGCGTTGGTGATGTTGCCGTGCTCCAGGAACTCGCGCACCTGGTCGACCACCATCACGGCGCAGTTTTCCTCGGCCTCGGCAGTGGAGGCGCCCAGGTGCGGCAGCGCGACCACGCCTGGCACGCCGGCTAGGCGCGGCGACGGGAAGTCGCACAGGTAGGCCTTCAGCTGCCCGCCGCGCAGTGCCCCGACCACGGCGGCCTCGTCGACGATCGCATCGCGGGCGAAGTTCAGCAGGATCGCGTGATGCTTCATCGCCGCCAGCCGCCTGGCGTCGATCAGCCCGCGCGTCGCGGGCAGCAGCGGCACGTGCAGGGTGACGAAGTCGGCGTGCTTGAGCAGGTCCTCGATCGACAGCGCGCGGCGCACCGCCGAGGGAAGGCGCCAGGCGGCGTCGACGGTGATCTCGGGGTCGAAGCCGATCACCTTCATGCCGAGCTTCAGCCCCATCTCGGCGACGAGCGCGCCGATGGCGCCGAGCCCCACCACGCCGAGCGTGCGGTGCGGCAGCTCGATGCCGGCGAACTGCTTCTTGCCGTCCTCGACGCGGGCCTCGTAGTCGGCGGCGTCCACCGGCAGCGCCTCGACGAAGCGCAACGCCGGCACCACGTTGCGGGCGCCGATCAGCAGCGCGGCCAGCACCAGTTCCTTCACCGCGTTGGCATTGGCGCCGGGGGCGTTAAACACCGGCACGCCGCGCCTGGACATCGCCGCCACCGGGATGTTGTTGGTGCCGGCGCCGGCGCGGCCGATCGCCTTGACGCTTGGCGGGATCGCCATCGTATGCATGTCGTGCGAGCGCACCAGGATCGCGTCCGGCGCCTCGATGTGCTTGCCGGTCGCGTAGCGGTCGTGCGGCAGGCGCGACAGGCCGTGGCTGGAGATGTTGTTCAGCAGCAGGATCTGGTACTTCGTCATCTCGGATGGCTTTCGGAGGTTGCGCGGATCAGTCGGGGGTCGCAGAAACTCACCGTCGGCTGGCCCCTCGACTCGGGGTTTGCGGCGAGGCCGGCGGTCGGCGGCGCCGCGCACCGTCGCGGCGGTGCCATTCGGCCGACGCCTCGGCTGGGGCGCGGCGTGGCAGTCAGCCGTGCGTGCGCTGGAACTCGAGCATCCAGTCCACCAGCGCCTGCACGCCCTCGACCGGCATCGCGTTGTAAATCGACGCCCGCATGCCGCCGACCGAGCGGTGGCCCTTCAGCTGCAGCAGGCCGCGCGCCTGCGCGCCCTTGAGGAACGCGCCGTCGAGCGACTCGTCACGCAGCCGGAACGGCACGTTCATCCGCGAGCGGTCCTTTTTTTCCACCGGGTTGACGTAGAAGCCGCCGCTGGCGTCGATGGCGTCATACAACAACTGCGCCTTGGCGATGTTCTTGCGCTCGATCGCCGCCACGCCGCCCTGCGCCAGCAGCCACTCGAACACCAGGCCGGCGATGTAGATGGCATAGGTGGGCGGGGTGTTCAGCATCGAGTCGGCCTCGGCCTGCTCCTTCCAGTGGAACACGCTCGGCGTGATCGGCAGCGCGCGATCGAGCAGGTCCTTGCGGACGATGACCAGCGTCAGCCCGGCCGGACCGACGTTCTTCTGCGCCCCGGCGTAGATCACGCCGTACTTGGACACGTCGATCGGCCGCGACAGGATGTGCGACGACATGTCGGCCACCAGCGGCACGCTGCCCACCTCCGGCGTGAAGTGGTATTCCACCCCGCCAATCGTCTCGTTGCTGCAGATGTGCACGTAGGCGGCATCGGGCGACAGCTTCCACGTCTCGCGCGCCGGCACATAGGTGAAGTTGCGGTCCTCGCTGGAGGCGGCGATGTGGACCTGGGCGTACTTCTTCGCCTCCTTGATCGACTTCTTCGACCACTCGCCGGTATTGACGAAGTCGATCGTCTTCTTCTCGCCGAGCAGGTTCATCGGCACCACGGCGTTTTCGGCGATCGCGCCGCCCTGCAGGAACAGCACGGCATAGTCGTCGGCGACCGAGAGCAGCTTGCGCAGGTCGGCCTCGGCCTTCTCGGCGATCGAGATGAACTCCGGCCCGCGATGGCTCATCTCCATCACCGACATGCCGCTGCCGTGCCAGTCGAGCATCTCGTCGGCGGCGCGCTTGAGCACTTCCTTGGGCAGCACCGCGGGGCCGGCGCTGAAATTGAACACGGGCATCGTGGATTCCTTCGGATGGAGTCGTGGCCGCGGCCGTGAACCGATGGCGGCGCGGCAGGGCGCGCACTTTAGCGCATCGACACCGCGCACCGCCCGCTGACTGCCGAGCGCGGTCGCCTGGCGCGGGCGGCGGCGCAGGCCGCGCGGTGCGGCCGTGGTGCGGATCACATGGGCGAAGGGCGCTGCCCCGCGATGAGGGCCCGGCTGCGCGCTCGTCAAGGAAGCGCCCGGCGCCGGTCAGGGACCGTCACCGTCGTCGTCTTCGATCCGGTACCAGTTGTCGGAGACGCCGGCGAGATCCGCCCCGCGCCAGACGTAGACGTTGCGGCCCTTGAACTTCTGCGCCAACTCGGGTGGCGTGCCACGCTCGTGCACGAGCGGCGTGCGCGCGTAGACGATCACGGCGCCGTCCGGGTGCTTGCTCGCCCACTGCAGCAGCGCCTGCGGCGAGCCGACGACGTGCAGCGGCCGCTCGAGCCGGCCGACGAACTGGAACTGGCCGTGATACTTGCCGAAGTGCGCGATCGGCCGGCCCTCCCGTTGCGCCTGGGCCAGGTGCCGGCTGACCGGCGTGATGTCATAGGCCTCGAAAATGGCGCGGCCGACGCCCGCGTACAGGCCGACGACGACGGCCACCGCCGCGGCCGCGACCGTGGCCACCGTGGCGAGCCGGTCGCGCAGCGGCGCGGTGGCCACCACGACTGCCGCCGCGGCGAGTGTGGCCGCGGTCAGCCACACCAGCGGCCGGTCCGCCGGTTGCACCAGGTGCGCCAGCCGCGGCTGGGCGGCGGCCAGCAGCAGCGCGATGGCCAGCAAGGCGAACACGGCGGCCACGGTGACCACCTCCCACCCGCGCGTGTCTTTCAGCGCGGCCAGCCCGCCGGCGGCGAGCAAGGCGAACGCCGGAATCTCCGGCAGCAGGTACTGGATCTGCTTGCCCTTGAACAGCGAAAAGCCGATGAACACCGGCACGATCCACGCCAGCGCGAAGCGGGTGAGCAGCGTGCGGCCGGCGCGGGCCAGCGCCGCAAAGCCGCGCCAGACGGCCGGGAAGAACAGCCACGGCAACAGCAGTACCGGCGCGGTGGCGAAGTAGAACCAGATCGGCCGCAGGTGATGGTCGGTGCTGACCATGCGGTCGACCGACTGGCTCCAGAAGATCTCGCGGCCGAACTCGCGGCCGCCGGCGAGCGCCGTGGGCACCGCCCACGCCAGCGCGATCGCCGCGCCGACGAGCACCGCCAGCCCGACGCCGCCGTACCAGCCGCGCCACGACCGCGGCGCCGCGGCCGGCGCGGCCGCCAGCCACCAGGGTCCCAGCAGCGCCAGCGGCAGAAGGTGCAGCAGCGCCACCGGCCCCTTGGTGAGGATGCCTAGGCCGATGGCGGACCCCACCAGCAGCCAGGCGCGCAGTCCCCCGCCCGCGCCGGCAAGCGCGATGCCGAGCGCGCCGAGCAGGACGAAGAAGGCGAGCATGGTGTCGAACATCACCGCGCCGGTGAACACCATCCAGTACAGGGCACTCGCGGTGACCAGCAGCGCGGTGGCGCGCACGTCGTCGCGGCCCGGCGCAAGCTGCCGCGCCAGCCGATCGAGGAGGAGCAGGGCGCCGAGGCCAAACAGGCCGGTCAGCAGCCGCGGCCACCACGCGTTGACGCCGAGCAGGCTCCAGCCCAGGTTGACCAGCCAGAACAGCAACGGCGGCTTGTGGCCGTAAAGCTCGCCGTTCAGGCGCAGCTGCAGCAGGTTGCCGGTCTGGTGCATTTCCCACGCCACCGTCAGGTAGCGGGTCTCGTCGACAGGCGTGATGGGCCGCACCGCGAGCACGCTGGCCATCAGAGCCAGCCAGAGCAGCGCCGCCAGCGGCAGCGCCTGGCGGCGCAGGTCGAGCGTCATGAGACCGAGCCCTGTCGTGCGCGCAAGAAGGCGCCGGCTAGGCCGCCGCCGGCGGCGGCTCGGCGTCGCGGTGCTCGCGGTAGATCAGCCACAGGTTGCGCAGGTAAATGAACACCCCCAGTCCCTGGCCGACGATGAACACCGGGTCGCCGCGGTGCACGGCGTAGGTGAACAGCGTCGCGCCGCCGGCGAGGCTGAAGTACCAGAACGCCTTTGGCACGACGCTGCGGCGCAGCCGCTCGCTCTTGATCCACTGCACCACGAAGCGCATGGTGAACAGGGCCTGGCCGAGGAAGCCGATCGCCAGCCAAATGGGGTCGTGTTCCATCTTCGCTTGCTCCTTTCGGATTCGATGCGGCGGCCGGGCTCAGCGCGCTGCCGCCGGCCCGGAGGCGGCCGCCTCGGCATCGGCCAGCGTTTCCACTTCGGTCAGGCGAGTGCGGCGGCGCAGCCACATCACGCCGCCGAGGTCGACGAGCCCAACCCACAGCCGGTTCCACACGCCGTAGTGCGACTGCCCGCGCGTGCGCGGCCGGTGCCGCACCGGCACCGAGACCACCCGGCCGCCGATGCGGATCACCAGCGCCGGCAGGAAGCGGTGCATGTGGTCGAAGTAGGGCAGTTGCAGGAACGTATCCCGGGCGACGAGCTTCAGGCCGCAGCCGGTGTCGGGCGTGCCGTCGCCGAGCAGACGCGCGCGCACGCCATTGGCGATGCGCGAGGACAGCCGGCGCAGCCAGGTGTCGTTGCGGCGGGCGCGCCAGCCAGCCAACAGCAGCGGCGGCCGGCCCGGCTCGTCGCCGCCTTCCTCACGCCAGCGGGCGAGCAGGGCGGGGATGTCGGCGGGGTCGTTCTGGCCGTCGCCGTCGAGCGTGGCCACGAGGCGGCCGCGGGCCGCGCGCACGCCGGTGGCGATCGCCGTGCTCTGGCCCGCATTGCGGCGATGACGCAGCACGCGTAGGCGCGGAAAGCGGCGGGCCAGCTCGCGCAGCCGCTGCGGCGTGTCGTCGCTGCTGGCATCGTCGACGAAGACCGCCTCAAAATCTACGCGACCGTCGAGCGCGGCGTGGATCTCCTCGATCAGCGCGTCGACGTTGTCGACCTCGTTGTGGACCGGAACGACGACGGAAAGCTCAGGCAAGGGCAACCGACTCAAGGCCAAGGTGCCGGGGGCCGCGACGGCGGTCGGCAGGAAGTCGAGGCGCGTGGCGCTGTCGGCAGCGCCGGCCGGTGATCGGTCAAGATTGGATCATCGCGCCCGCGAGAAAGGCCGCGATCGTAGCACCGGCGCGAGAGCGTCCCGCCCCCTGGCCCGGCCTCGCCGGCGCGGCGAATCGGGCTGGGCGCGGCGCGCGTCAAGCCGAGCCGCGTTCTCGGCGCGAGGCGTCGTACGCGATGCCCGCGTCGACATCGGCGGCAAGCGCGCGTTGGTACCGGCGGCAGGCGCGGGCCTATACCGGCGGCAGGTGCGCGTCAAGCCGAGCCAGGCGCGCTGCGCGAGGCTTTGCTGCGTGCGCGCGGATGTTTCTTCAACGCCGACGCCGGCCCTTCGCCGCCCCTGAGTTCGAAACCGGTTGCTCACCGGCCGCGCTGGCCGTTGGCGGGTGAGGCCGGAGCCGCGGTCGCGCGCTCGGCAGTGGCGGCGCCCGCGTCGATGCGTGCGATCAGGTCGCGCAGCGCCTGCCGATACCCCTCGGCGGCGAAGCTGTGCAGCCGGCTGTGCGAGCCGCCGGCAAACTCGATCCAGGTCGTGCCCTCGGGCGCCGCGTCGCGCAACTTGCGGCCGAGTTCGATCGGCACGGTGCGGTCGGCGGTGCCGTGCAACATCAGGATCGGCGCATCAACCCTGCCGATCTTTGACGCGGAGTCGAAGCGCAGGGTGGTCAGCCCGGCCCCGATGCGGCCCCAGAAGCCGGCGGCGGCTGCGACCTCGGGCAGGCTGGGGAAGGTCGATTCGACGATCAGCGCCGCGTAGTCGCGGCCGTGCTTCAGTTGGCTCGCCAGCTCGATCGCCACCGCGCCGCCGAGCGAATGGCCGTAGATCACGCGCCGGCGCGGATCGGGCTGCCGCAGCGTCAGTTCCTGCCACGCCAGCCAAGCGTCCTCGTAGATCGTCCGCTCCGAGGGCACGATCGGCGAACTGTAACCCCAGCCGCGATAGTCGACGGCGAGGATCGCGAAGCCCGCCTCGCGCAGCGCGTCGATCTTCGGCAGGTTCTGGAACAGGTGGCGGAAGGTGCCGTGCAGATAAAGCAGCGCCGGCGCCTGCGGATCGGGATGCGGCAGCCACCACAGCTGCACGTGCTCGGCGTCGCCATCGGCCGGCCGCGGCACGGCGCGGTTGACGACCACGTCGCCGTGGCGGAGGCCGTCGAAGTCAGCGCCGACGGCCGGGGTGGGCCGCAGCGCTAATTGCCGCTGCTTGGTGTCGAGCCAGGCGCAGGAGCTGAGCACGAGGCTCGTCACGACGAGCAGCAAAGCACCGAGGCGTCGATTCGCGGCCAAGCAGGCTCCTTCCGATCAAGGAATCAGCGCGGCTTTCAGGCCAGGACGCGGGCGCTTGCCGGGCGGCCCGCACGCAGGCAGGCCAGTGGCAACGCCTCACCTGCACTTGCGGCCAGTGGCGGCTGCAAGGCCCGCCACCGCTGCGCAGTTGGCCACAACGGCCCGACCTCCGTCAAAGCGCCGAGGGGCAGCGCCTCCGCTCGGCGCATCGACGCGGCGCGGGGGCTTGCTTTCCGCCCCCCTCGCCGCGGCGTTGCGCCCGTGCGCCGGGTCCCAGCTCCTGCGGCGGCGCCAACGGCTACGAGCACTGCCCCGTGTAGCCGCAGGCGGTGCAGAACTCGCAGCCGTCGCGCTTGATCATCGCCGCCGCGTGGCAGCTCGGGCAGACCTTGCCCTTCACCGGCGCGGTCTCGTGCTCGATGAGCTTGACCGCGTCGGGCACGGCGAGGATGCCGGCGCTCTGGATCGCGCGGCCGTCGTCGTCGAGGATGCCGAGCACCTTGTAGCGATGCAGCAGCAGGGTGGCGATGTAGGCCACCGTGCTCGGGTACAGCGCCGAGCGGTCCTCGCCCGGCACCTGCGCCCAGAACTCGCCGTTCTGCTCGCCGAAGTTCAGCAGCTTCTTCAGCTTCAGGCCGATCCAGTTCGGGTCGACCACGCGCATGTCGAGCGAGATGAGCTTGCACAGGCCGTCGAGCACCTTCGGGTACTCGCCGGCGAGCCAGATCGAGTAGGGGCGGCGGCTGCCGTCGGGAAGCTGCAGTTCCTTGACGCCGAGCACGAAGTCGTCGCCGGTGTTGGCGTTGGCCACGTCGACGGTCCAGCTCATTGTCCCCAGCGGCCCGGCCTTCGGCTCCTTCTTCGAGAAGAGCGCGTCCATCATCGGCGTCGGCACGGGCAGCAGCTGCTGCTCGAGGTCGCGGAAGGCGCCGAGCTGCTCGCAGCGCCAGCGCACGATGCTGGCGAACGCCGCCACCACGCCTTTCTGCCACTGCGGCTTGCCGTCCGGCGGCATCGGGATCGAGAAGCCTTCCTCGTCGCGCACCTTGGCCAGCGCGTCGAGCTTCAGCTTCAGCCACGCGCGGTCCTCCGAGCGCATGTCCATCGACAGGGCCTTGGCGATCGCGCCCAGCCCGCGCGGCTGCTCGGCGCCGTTGACCCAGACCTCGAAGGGCATCGGCGGCTCGCCCGTCTGGCCGATGAAAATGGCGAACGACTCGTGCCGCTGCGGGATCTCGACCAGGTAGGTCCAGGCCATGTTGCCCTCGGCCATCTCGGGCCGGCCGGGCCATTTCAGGCTCGCCAGCGCCGGCTGCGGCGTCGAGGCGAGCTGCACGCGGCGGTCGGGGTCGTCCTTGAGGTCCTGCGGCGCCGTGCTGTCCTTGCGCACCTCGAGCACCGAGCCGATCACGTTGTTGGGCCGGTAGGTGGTGATCCCCTTCAGGCCTTCCTTCCACGCCGCGAAGTACAGCTGGCGGAACTGCTCGAACGGGTAGTCCTCCGGCACATTGACCGTTTTGCTCACCGCGGCGTCGATGTACGGCTGCACGGCGGCGATCATCCGCATGTGGTCCATCGCGCTCATCTCCAGCGCGTGCACGAAGGCTGGCGGCAGGTGGTCGGTGTCGCCGCCCATGCGCCGGTACAGGCGATAGGCGTAGTCCTCGACCACGTACTCCTGCTTGGAGCCATCGGGCATCCGCTTCTTGCGGATGTAGGTCCAGGAGAACGTCGGCTCGATGCCGCCGGAGGCGTTGCCGGCGAAGGCGAGCGAGATCGTGCCGGTGGGCGCGATCGACAGCAGGTGCGAGTTGCGCAGCCCCTGGGCGCGGATCTTGGCCTTGATTGCCTCCGGCAGCCGGCTGGCGCAGTGCGGCACGGCGAGGAACTTCTCGGCGTCGAACAGCGGAAAGCGGCCCTTTTCGACCGCAAGGTCGGCCGAGGCGTCGTAGGCCGCGTCGCGCATCTTGCGGGCGATGTCGCCGGCCATCGCGCGCGCCGCCTCGCTGTCGTAGCGCAGCCCGAGCATCGTCAGCGCGTTGCCCAGCCCGGTGAAGCCCAGGCCGACGCGACGCTTGGCCATCGCCTCGCGGTGCTGCTCCGGCAGCGGCCACAGCGTGGCATCGAGCACGTTGTCGAGCGCGCGGATGGCCACCCGCACCACCGCCTGGAAGCGGGCGAAGTCGAAGGCGGCGGAGTCGCCGAACGGATCGACGACGAAGCGCGTCAGGTTGATCGAGCCGAGGCAGCAGCAGCCGTAGGGCGGCAGCGGCTGCTCGCCGCAGTTGTGCGCATACAGACCGTTGGCGTCGAAGGCGTGCACGCCCGGAACCTGCACGTCGAAGACCTCTTCTTCGCCGTCTTCGACCAGCGCGTCGACCGTCGCCCAGAATCGCTCGCGGTTGGCGCGGCGCCGGTAGGCGCCCAGCAGGCTCGCCAGCCGCGCCCGCTTGTCGGCGTCGGCAAAGCCGATCAGATCGGCGAAGCGCACGAGGTTGTCGTTGGCGATGACGAGCTCGTGCTGCTCGCCGACGTCGTACTCACGCTGACCGCCCAGGCCGTCGGGCAGGGCGCGCCGCTGCGCCGGCCGCCGCTCGCGATAGATCGTGGAGGCGATGCCCAGCCGGGCCAGCATCCGCTGCACCGCGCGCAGCAGGTCGAGGTCCGACTGCGCCAGCCGGATGCTGACGCCCTTGTCCTGCGCCCCCTGGACCGAGCCGTCGGCGTCGAACAGGCCGCGCAGGAAGCCGCGATAGAACGCCGAGGAGGCCTTCTCGATGTCTTCGGTGACGCTCTTGGCGCCGGGTGCAAGACCGAAGTCTTGCGCCAGGTCGCGCAACGGCGCCGACTTGTAGCGCCATTCGGCGCGCCCGGAGACGCGGTGCCAGCCACCATGGTCGCTGCGATGGTGCAGGCCGCCGGCCGCCTCGGTCACGGCGTCCATCAGCGCCCGCGCACTGAGCGAGAGCACGGTGCCGCCCGTGGCCTCGGCGGCGGCAGGCGCCCAAACCGAAAGGACGGCGGCTTCGTCCTTCAGCAGGCCGTCGCCGACGAGAAAGCCGAGCAAGTAGCCCTGCTTCTCGTCGCCTCGTCCGGGCCAGCCCGAAAGCGCACGGTGGTTGTGCAGGACGACGCGATCCCCCGGCCGTAGCCGTCCTGCCTCGACCCACTGCGTCTCGCAGCCGTAGCGCGTGGCGCGCGCCACGCGCAGCACCTTGTGATCCGACGTCAGCCGCAGCGAGTACCC
>CALGWX010000188.1 GCA_937936215.1 uncultured Burkholderiaceae bacterium
ATGAACGAGGCCGGCATCAACGTCAACAAGGCCGGCAACGTATCCGCCCGCTGCCGGCGCGGGCGACACGAGGGCCTGCTGATCACCCCCACCGGCCTCGGCTACGACCGGCTGCGGCCCGACGACGTGGTCTTCCTGCGCCTGGCGGACGGCCGGCCGGTGGGCGGCCGCGTGCCAAGCAGCGAGTGGCGCTTCCATCTCGACATCCACCGCGCGCGGCCCGAGTTTTCGGCCATCGTGCACACGCACTCGCCCTCGGCCACCGCGCTTGCCTGCCACGGCCGCAGCATTCCCGCCTTCCACTACATGGTCGCCGTGGCCGGCGGGACCGACATCCGCTGCGCGCCATACGCGACCTTCGGCACCCAGGAGCTTTCCGACCACGCGCTGGCCGCGCTGGCCGGCCGCAAGGCGTGCCTGCTGGCGCACCACGGCGTCATCGCCTGCGAGGCGTCGCTGCCGCAGGCGCTGGCGCTGGCCATCGAGGTCGAGCACCTGGCGCGGATGTACCTCGCCGCGCTCGCACTCGGCGAGCCGCCGCGATTGGCCGACGACGAAATGGCGAAGGTCATCGAGAAGTTCAGCACCTACGGCCAGCCGCTGACGGCCAAACCCTGAGGCCGGCGCGCCACACGCGGATCCGCCGCGCGTAGCTGGCGTCGGCCATCGGCCGCGGCGTGGGCGCGGAAGGAGCTCACGGGGCGCCCGGTGTCGCCACGTCATCCGTGTGCCCGCGCCGAGCCTGTCCGGCAGCGGCGTTCGCCTTCCCGCAGCCGCGCGCCAAAGACAGAGGGCCACCCCGCGTCACCTCGCGCCTTCCCACCAACACGCCAGTCGCTTGGGCTGGGAAATCCAAGGGGCGTTGCCCGCCAAGCAGGGCAATGGGCGCGTTGGACTGCTGTGGCCGACCGTCCGGATGCTGCGGCGCGTGATGATCACGTGTTCTTGGTATTACACTCCCATAAGAAGGTTAGGCGAAGCGGAAGGCCGGCGGGCGTTTTCGGTCCCCCCGTCGCCCTGGCGCTTCCCAGTTTCCGTCCGCAAGCAGGACACGCATGCGTCTTGAACACCCGGTCCCGATCGCAGCCGAGCAGCTGCCCTGGCGCGCGCTGGCGCGCCACCGGGGCATCGAGATCCAACAGCCGCGGCGCACCTATGTGCCGGTGGCCGTCAAGTTCGGTATCGCCCTGGCGGCGGCGATCGCCTGGATGGCGCTTTCGGCGTGGCTGGCGCAGGGCTGGCTGGCCGAGCTGAGCCAGGTCGTCGGCATGGCGCTGGCCATCTTTCTCGTCGGCGGCATCGCCCTGGTGCCCGGGTTCATGAACATGTTCCTGTTCACGAGCCTGCTGCTGGATCGCCGGCCGCCCCGCCAGGCGGCGGCCGAGTACCCGCCGCTGACGATCCTGATCGCCGCCTACAACGAGGAGGCGTCGATCGCCGACACGCTGCGCTCGATCGCCGCACAGGAGTACCCGGCGCCGCTGCAGGTGCTGGTGATCGACGACGGCTCCAAGGACGGCACCGTGCGCGAGGTCGAGGCCTACCAGCGCAGCCACGACGCGCCCTGGCTGGAGCTGATCCGCATGCCGCAAAACGGCGGCAAGTCGCGGGCGCTGAACGCCGGCCTAGAGCGCGCCCGCCACGACCTGATCGTCACCCTCGACGCCGACTCGTACCTGCACCGCAACGCCCTGCGGCACATCGTCGAGCGCTACCTGAGCGACCCGCAGCACACGCGCGCCGTCGCCGGCACGGTGCTGGTGCGCAACTCGCGCGTGAACTGGGTGACGCGGATGCAGGAGTGGGACTACTTCCACGGCATCTCGTCCATCAAGCGCGTGCAGTCGCTGTACCAGGGCACGCTGGTGGCGCAGGGCGCCTTCTCGCTGTACGAGCGCGACGCCGTGCGGGCGGTCGGCGGCTGGTCGGACCGCGTCGGCGAGGACATCGTGCTCACCTGGGCGATGCTCGGGCGCGGCTGGCGCGTCGGCCACGCCGAGGACGCCTACTGCTTCACGCGCGTGCCCGAAACGCTGCCGCAGCTGATCCGCCAGCGCCGCCGCTGGGCGCGCGGCATGTTCGAGGCGCTGCGACAGCACCCGGAGGTGCTGCGCCGGCGCCGCCTGACGCAGTTCTTCATCTTCTGGAACCTGCTCTTTCCCTGGACCGACCTCGCCTTCACCTTCGGCTTCCTGCCCGGATTGGTGCTGGCGCTGTTCGGCAACTACATGATCGTCGGCCCGATGACGCTGGCGCTGCTGCCAGCGGCGCTGCTGGTTAACGCCATCATGTTCCGCGTCGGCCGCCGCACCTTCGACCGCGTCGGCATGCGCGTGCGCCGCAACCCCGGCGGCTTTCTGCTCTACGCTCTCGGCTATTCGCTGGTGATGCAGCCGGCGAGCGTTTTGGGCTACGCGTCGGAAGTGCTGAACCTGAGGCGCACCTGGGGCACCAAGTGAACCGCCTTGCCCGTTGGCTGGCCGCCGCCGGCGTCGCCGCCGCCGGCGCTGCCGCGGCGCAGACGCCGCTGCTTACCGAGGCCAACTTTTCCGCCGACGCCGACCGCTTCGCGATGCAGCGGGTAGCCGCCGGCGCGGCGTTCCGCTACGCCAACGCCTTCGACTACACCGGCGCGACCGCCGGATACACCCGCTACGCCCAGCACGGCTGGTCCGCCGGCGGCGCTCGCGTCGCCCTGGTGCACCGCGATCAGGTCGCCGCGACCGGCGAGGGGCTGGTCATCGACGTCGGCGCCTCCCGCGTCGGCGGACGCACGCGCGCTGTCGGCGAGGCGACCTTCAACCGCCGGCTGGGCGAATCGACCGGAATAGAACTGCTGGC
>CALGWX010000189.1 GCA_937936215.1 uncultured Burkholderiaceae bacterium
GACAGGCTTTTCGAGTCGACGCCTTCGCGATCGCGGCGCGGTATGTCGCCGGGGTCACCCTGGACAAGGCGCCGCGCGCGCAGTTGAACGCGCGGTTCTTCCTCGCTTTGGAGGCGCTGTTTCGCCAGGTGCACGGGCGCCACCTGGTGCACCTGGACTCGCGCGGCGCCAGCAACCTGCTCGCCACGCCCGAGGGTCGGCCGGCGGTGATCGACTTCCAGGCGGCGATTTCGACGCGGTGGCTGCCGGCGCCGCTGCGGCGGCGGCTGGAGGCCATCGACCTGGGCGGCGTTTACAAGAACTGGCTGCGCCATGATCCTGGCTCGATCGACGCCGCCCGCCGCGAGGCCTACGAGCGCGCGACCCGGCTGCGGCGGCTGTGGATCGGTCGTGGATACTTCGGCGTGCGCAAGGAACGCCGGCGGGAAACGGGCAGATGATCGAATCGGTGAAGGCGCTGTTTGGCCATCCGGGGCTGCGGCGGGCGGTGGTCGCGCTGCGGGTGCCGCTCGGCATCCTGCTGATCGTGCTGCTGCTGCCTTACTTGCGGCGCGAGTGGCTGCTGCCGGGCTTCTTGGTGTCGATGGCCGGCCTTGCCGTGCAGCTGTGGTGCTTCGCGGCGCTGGACAAGAACGCCGACCTGGCCGCGCGCGGGCCTTACGCGCTGGTGCGCAACCCGATGTACCTCGGCCGCTTCTTCATCATCGGCGGCTTTCTGCTGCTGCTCGGCCAGCCCTGGCTGCTGCTGCCGTACGCGGTGGGGTACTACCTGTACATGGACTCGCGCGTCGGCCGCGAGGAGGCGCGGCTGCGGCAGATTTTCGGCGAGAAATACGAGCGCTACTGCGCGCAGGTGCGCCGCTTCGTGCCCGGTGCGCCACCGCCGGGGCAGCCGGTGGCGGTGTGGAGCTGGAAGCTGTTCCGCCAGAACCATGGGCCGCTGAATTTCGCGCTGACGCTGGCCGTTTGGGCGGTGGCGGCGGCCTGGCTGAGCTTTCGGCCGCTGTAGACGGTGCCGGGCGGCGGCCCCTGGGTTGGCAAGGATCGTGGCACCGGTGCGGCGGCGGCGAGCTGCCGTGCGTGGCGCCGACTGCGCTGCCCACGACCATGCGAAGATCGTCGCGCCAATGCGGCGCGGGCACGCGGCGCGCCCGCGGCGATTGCCAAGCCGGCCGAGTGCGAGAGGCGCCAGCGGAGCAGGGCACGGGTGGCCGCCTTGGCGTCAACTTCGGGAGCAGGCCAATGAACAAGGAGATCATCTCGACCTCGGCCGCGCCAGCGGCGATCGGGCCGTATTCGCAGGCGGTGAAGACCGGGCTGGTGGTGTTCAGCTCGGGCCAGATCGGGCTGGACCCGGCCACCGGCGAGCTGGTGAGCGCCGAATTCGAGCCGCAGGTGCGGCAGGCGTTTCGCAACCTCGAAGCCGTGGCGCACGCGGCGGGAGCGACGCTGGCGCAGGCGGTCAAGTTCACGCTGTTCCTGACCGACCTGTCGCAGTTTGCGACCGTCAACCGCATCATGGGCGAAGTGGTACCGCAACCGTACCCGGCGCGCTCCACGGTGGGCGTGGCGAGCCTGCCGAAGGGCGCGGCCTTCGAGGTCGAGGCGATCTTCGTCCTTTGAGCGCGGGCTGGCGATCGGGGATCGCCGGCTCGTCGGCGCGAGGCGCGAAGCTTGGCGGCGCGAACGACCTGGCCGAAGCCGCAGCAGGCACGCGCTAAAGGGCGAGCGCCGGCGGCCCCCGCAGCCGACGCCGGCCGTGCGGAAATGGCGCAGCGCGGGCCGGAGGCGCCGCTGGCCCGGCTCGGCCTGAAGCGCGACTGGGACTTCCTGCTGCACCTGCCGCTGCGCTGGGTCGACGAAACGCGGCTGGTCCCGATCGGACAGCTGCGGCCGGACGAGGAGCAGCAGGCCGAAGGGGTGGTCGTGGCCTGCGAGGTCGCGGTCCGCGGCCGGCGGCAACTGCTGGCCCGCATCGTCGACGGCAGCGGCGAGTTGCTGTTGCGTTTCTTTCACTTCTATCCGTCGACGCGGCAGCAGTTGGCGGTGGGCCGCCGGGTGCGCGTCTTCGGTGCCGTGCGCGGCGGCCTGATGGGCCTGGAAATGGTGCACCCGCGGGTGCGCCCGGTGCGCGAGGGCGAGCCGCTGCCGCAGCGGCTCACCCCGGTGTATCCGACGACGGCGGGTGTGAGCCAAGCCATGCTGCGCGCGCGCATCGAGCGCGCGCTTCGCGGCGTCGAAATCACGGAGACGGTGCCGGCCGAGCTTCTTCAGGGCCGCGGCCTGCCGCCGCTACGCGAGGCGATCCTGGCGCTGCACCATCCGCCGCCGCACGCGGACGTCGGGCACCTGGCGCAGCGGCAGGGGCCGCCGTGGGCGCGGGTGAAGTTCGAGGAACTGCTGGCGCAGCAGATCTCGCTGCGCACCGCGCGGGCGCGACGCGCCGAGCACCGTGCACCGCGGCTCGCCGCAGGCGGCCGGCTCGCGGCGCGGCTGCTGGGGGCGCTGCCCTTCACATTGACCGCGGCGCAGCAGCGGGTCTGGCGCGAGATCGCCGCCGACCTGGCGCGCGTGGTGCCGATGCAGCGCCTGATCCAGGGCGACGTCGGCAGCGGCAAGACGGTGGTGGCGGCGCTGGCCGCGGCGCAGGCGATCGGCACCGGCTACCAGGCGGCGCTGATGGCGCCGACGGAACTGCTGGCCGAGCAGCACTTCGGCCGCATCGCGCACTGGCTGCGGCCGCTCGGCGTCGAAGTGGCGTGGCTGGCGGGAAAGCTGCCGTCGGGCGCAAAGCGCGCCGCGCGTGAGGCGGTGGCCGCGGGCCGCGCGCAGCTGGTGGTCGGCACGCACGCGCTGATCCAGGAGCGGGTGCAGTTCGCGAAGCTCGGCCTGGCCATCGTCGACGAGCAGCACCGCTTCGGCGTCGCGCAGCGGTTGCGCCTGCGCGCGCAGCCGGCGGCGGGCGACACGCCGCACCTGCTGATGCTGTCGGCCACGCCGATCCCGCGCACGCTGGCGATGAGCTACTACGCCGACCTGGACGTCTCCGGGATCGACGAGTTGCCGCCGGGCCGGCAGCCGGTGGTGACCAAGCTCGTCGCCGCGGCACGTCGCGACGAGGTGCTGGCCACCGTGCGCGCCGAGGCTGCGCGCGGCGCGCAGGTCTACTGGGTCTGCCCGCTGGTCGAAGATGGCGAGGACGAATCGACCGCCGAGCTCACCGCCGCCACCCGCATGTACGAGCAGACGCGCCGGCTGTTGCCGCAGTTGCGCCTCGGCCTATTGCACGGCCAGCTGCCGGCAGCGGAGAAGGCGGCGGTGATGCAGGCCTTCGCCCGCGGTGGTATCGACGTGCTGGTGGCCACGACGGTGATCGAGGTGGGCGTGGACGTGCCGCGCGCCACCCTGATGGTGGTCGAGCATGCGCAGCGCTTAGGCCTGGCGCAGCTGCACCAGCTGCGCGGCCGCGTTGGCCGCGGCGCCGGCAAGAGCTACTGCGTGCTGCTGTACGACGAGCCGCTGTCGGAGGCCGCGCGCGAGCGGTTGCGCATCCTGTACGAAACGACCGACGGCTTCGAGATCGCCCGCCGCGACCTGCAGCTGCGCGGCCCGGGCGAGTTTCTCGGCGCGCGGCAGTCGGGCGTGCCGATGCTGCGCTTCGCCGACCTGGAGCAGGATGCCGAGCTGCTGGAACTGGCACGTGACGTGGCGCTGCGGATGCTGGCCGAGCATCCGGCGCAGGCATCGGCGCACGTGCAGCGCTGGCTTGGCGAGCGCGCCGACTACCTGGTGGCCTGAAGTTCGCCGCGGCGAAGGCGCCAAGCCACGGCGCGGCTGCGGCGGCGCCGTTGCGGCGTGGCGGCTTCGCGCCGCCTATGATCCGCCGCGGCAGGCGCCGGATCCGGCCGACCCGGTGCCCGGACCACGACCCATTCGACCATGACCCTGACCGAACTGAAGTACCTCGTTGCCGTCGCCCGCGAGCGGCACTTCGGCCGCGCCGCGGAGGCCTGTTTCGTGAGCCAGCCGACGCTGTCGGTGGCGATCAAGAAGCTCGAGGACGAACTCGGCGTCGTGCTGTTCGAGCGCGGCAGCACGGAGGTCTCGCTCACGCCGGCGGGCGAGCGCATCGTCGTGCAGGCGCAGCGCGTGCTCGACGAGGCAGCCAAGGTCAAGGAGCTCGCCAAACAGGGCAAGGACCCGTTGAACGGCGCGCTGCGCGTCGGCGTGATCTACACCATCGGCCCGTACCTGCTGCCGTCGCTCGTGCGGCAACTGCTGAAGGACGCGCCGCAGATGCCGCTGCTGCTCAACGAGAACTACACCGTCAAGCTGCTGGAGCTGCTGAAGAACGGCGAGATCGACGTCGCCATTTTGGCGCTGCCGCTGCCGGAGGCCGGCGTGATGATCCAGCCTGTCTACGACGAGCCGTTCGTGGTCGCCGTGCCGCGGGGTCACCCGTGGGCGAAGCGGCGCGCCATCGACGCCGACGAGCTGAAGAAGGAGACGATGCTGCTGCTCGGCAGCGGCCACTGCTTTCGCGACCAGGTGCTCGAGGTCTGCCCGGAACTGTCGCGCTTCTCCACTGGCGCCGAGGGCATCCAGAAGACCTTCGAGGGTTCATCGCTGGAGACCATTCGCCACATGGTGGCCTCGGGGCTGGGCATCACGGTGCTGCCGGCCAGTTCGATCCCGCCGAAGGTGCCGCGCGATTCGCTGATCGCCTACGTGCCGTTCCGCAGGCCGGTACCCGACCGCCGCGTGGTGCTGGCCTGGCGCAAGAGCTTCACGCGCGGCCCGGCGATCGAGGCGCTGCGGCAGGCGATCCTGAAGTGCCCGCTGCACGGCGTGGTCAAGCTCGACCTGCCGCCGCAGGCCTCGTGAGCGGCTATCGGTGCCTTGGGAAATGTCATTTGGTCGGCGGTGCCCCCGGCGGCTAACATTGGCGCGTCGAAGCGGCTGAAGAGGAG
>CALGWX010000190.1 GCA_937936215.1 uncultured Burkholderiaceae bacterium
CAGGAGCGGCTGCGCGAGGCGGCCAAGCTCGGCTTCTCGCTGGCGATCATCCCGAAGGCGAACGCGCCGAAGCGGCCCATCGAGGGGATGACGGTCCACGCCGTGCAGCGGCTAACCGAGGCAATCGAACGCCTGCGTTGAGCCGCAAGTCGCGCCTGCGGCCGCGTCCCCACGTTCGGCGTCGCCGGCTCGACTGCTAAGGCGCAGAACACCGGTGCCGGCGCGCGCTTCGCGCCCGCCGCTGAGGCGATGCCGTGCCCGCGCTGCGCCAGCTCGCGCCGGCGCGCGCCTCGCGCAAAGGGTGACGCACTCGCGGCATCCGCACGCACACGGGGGATCGGCGCGCGTTGACAGCTCCTCGGGCGGAGAGTCCACTGCCAGCGGTCGCGCGGTCGAGGCGACGCACACCGAAGGAGGGCTCATGGCCACGAGAAAGAAGAGCGGAGCGGCCGCCACCAGCGCGAAGACGAGCGCCAAGACGGCCGGCAAACCGGTGCAGGAGAGCGCGACGCGCAGCCGCCGCGTGCTTGCCGGCCCCTCGAAGGAGGATCTCGATCTGCGCGATCGCCTGAAGGCGCAGCCGCGGCGACCGGCGGGGCCGCCGCTGGTCGGCGACGTGATGACGCGCGCGGCGATGGAGGCCTTGCGCAACGAAGTGGTGCCCGAGCCCACCGATCCGAAGAACCGCAGGGCGAGGAGCTGACCATGGCGCTGACACTCCTGCAAAACGTCGGGCTGGGCGATGCGGCCACCAGCGAGCTGACCTCCACCATCTGCGAGCCGGCCACCGCCGCCAACGAGCGGCAGCTGTTCATGACCGGCAACTGGTTCGCCAGCACCTCCACCGACGCCGGCGCCACCTGGACCCACGTCAACCCGTTCACGCGTTTTCCGGCCAGCGCCGGCGGTTTCTGCTGCGACCAGGTGGTGCTGTTCAACCCGACGCACCGCATCTGGATCTGGCTGCTGCAGTACTCGACCGCCAGCAACGGCGAGAACATCTTCCGCCTGGCCATCAGCCGCGAGGCGACTTTCGGCAGCTGGTACTACTGGGACTTCGCGCCGCGCGGCGTCAACGCGACCTGGACCGGCAACTGGTTCGATTACCCCGACATGGCGTTCACCAACGCGCAGCTGTTCGTCACCTTCAACATGTTCAAGGGCAACAACTGGCAGCGCGCGGTGGTGTTCCGCTTCCCGCTGGCGACGCTGGCCTCGGGCGGTTCGCTCGGCTACCGCTTCTGGGCAACGACGAGCAATGGCTCGATCCGCCTGTGCCGCGGCCCCGGCGCGACGATGTACATGGGCAGCCACAACAGCACCTCGCAGCTGCGCGTGTTCCAATGGCCCGATAGCGCCACCGGCCTGACGTGGAAGGACGTCAACGTGCGGCCGTGGTCGGCCGGCGCCTACTCGGCGCCCGGCCCCGGCGGCGTCAACTGGCTCAATCGTCTTGACCCGCGGATCACCGGCGCGTGGGTCGGCGCGGGCACGATTGGCTTCATGTGGTCGGCCAATCGCGACTCGACGCACCCGCTGCCGTACATCCGTGTCGTGCGGCTGCGCGAGTCGGACAAGGCGCGGATCGACGAGCCTGACATCTGGAGCCAGTCCTCGGCGTGGGCCTATCCGGCAGCGGCCGCCAACGCGCAGGGGGCGGTGGGCTTCACCGCCTTCTACGGCGGCGGCACGCGCCACCCCGGCCACGTGGTCGGCGTGCGCACCGCCACCGGTTGGGAGACCACGTTGACGCGCACCAGCTCGCACGGCCCGCCGGACCAGTCGTGGGGCGACTACCTCACCTGCGCGCCCCACCACGCCAGCGCCGCGCAGTGGGTCGCCTCCGGCTACACGCTGCAGGGCGGCACGTCGCGGCGGAACATCGAGCCGCGCTACGTGCGCTTCCGCGCCTAGGGGTGGGCCGCGATGCGCCGCTGGTGGGCGGTTGTCCTCGGCCTTGCGATCCTGGGCCCCGCGCTGGCATGCCCGGGCGGCGTGGTGCGCATCATCGTGCCAGTGGTGGCGGGTGGGCCGATGGACCGGCTCGCCCGCGGCCTGGCCGAGCAACTGGCGCAGGCGAGCGGCCAGCCGCACGTGGTCGAGAACCGCTCCGGCGGCATGACCATCCCGGCGTGGGAGGCGGCGGCCAAAGCAGCAGCAGACGGCTGCACCTTGCTCATCGCCAGCACCAGCGGTCGCACGGTGCTGCCGTTGCAGGTGCAGCGGCTGCCGTTCGACCCGGCGCGCGACCTGCTGCCGGTGACGCCGCTGGCCGACGTGCCGCAACTGTTCGTCGCCCATCCCTCGGCCGGCATTCGTTCGCTGGCCGACATGGTCGACAAGGCGCGGCGCGATCCCGGCGGCCTGACCATCGCGATCCCGACGCCGGGCGCGATGACGCACCTGGCGGCGGTGGCGCTGCAGCGCGAGGCCGGCATCCGGCTCAACGAGGTGCCGTACCGGGGCGGCGCGCCGGCGGCGCTCGCGGTGCGCTCCGGCGAGGTGGCGATGATGTCGGCCGACGTCGGCGCCGTGCTGCCGTTGGTGCGCAGCGGCGACCTCGTCGCTGTGGCCACGGCGAGCCACCGACGCTTGCCGGAGTTACCCGACGTGCCGACCGTGGCCGAGGCCGGCTTCGGCGAACTCGAAGCAAGCAACGTCTATGCGCTGTTCGCCCCGGCCGGCCTGCCGCGCGGCGTGCTCGATCGCCTCCACGAGCGCGTGGCGCGCGCGATGGCCACGCCGCAGATGGCCGAGCCGCTGCGCCGCATCGGCATGGCGCCACGGGTGGTGCCGCCTGAGGCTTTCGAAGCCGAACTGCGCGAGCAGGAGCGGCGCGTCGCGCCGCTGGCGCGGGCGATGGCGCAGTTCGGGCAGTGAACCGCGCACCGCGTGGCGGCAGCTTGCAACGCTGAGCGTGCGGGCGCGGCAGCTTGCCTGCCGAGACAAACGGCAGCCGCGGCGCGC
>CALGWX010000191.1 GCA_937936215.1 uncultured Burkholderiaceae bacterium
GCGGCGCGACGATCGCGGCCAGCACGTAGCGGGTGTCGGCCAGCATCATCACCGGCTCGCGCAGGCTCTTGCCGTCCACCTTCATCCGCTTGCCCGCCACGCAGGCCTCGAACAGTTTTTGCGCGACGTCGTAGACCTCGCCAAAGGTCTCCGGCAGTTGGTCGATCGAGTACAGGTAGTCGGCCACCGCGATGCGGGTGCCGCGCGCGGCCAGGTGCCCGGCGATGTGGGCGCCAAGCGCGTCGATCACCGACGGCGACAGCGCCGTCGCCGGCAGCCGGTAGCGCGACCAGGCGAGCAGCGGCAGCGCCAGCAGCAGCGCGTCGTGCGGCTTGCCGTCAATGTCCACCGTCGCGCTCTCGGCGCAGGACTCGGCGAGGTCGGCCAGATCGTCGTAGGCGCGCGCCTGCGTGCGCGAGAGTTCTTCCAGCGCGGCGTCGATGTCGTCGGCGTAGCCGCGCGCCAGGCGGTCGTAGATCGCCTCGACGAGGCGGCGCTCCCAAAGCCGGTCTTCGATGCGGCTGCCGGATTCCGACAGCCGGCGCGCCAGCTTGGCCAGCGTGTCGGCCGAGGCGGAAGTGCGGGCGCGGGAAATAAGTCGGTTGCGTCGCATGGTGATGCTCAATGGAACGACGGACCAATTATCTCACCCGGCCGGATCGAGCCTTGCCGCGGCCTGCGACGCGCTCAGCGCCGTGCCGCAGCACGCGCCGCCCGATGCGCTGGCACGCATTGCCCGATGCGGCGGCACGCGCGGGCGCGAGGGACGCGCCCGTGGGCCTCGGCACGCGCAGCGCGATACCCACCGTGTGCACAGTCCGATGCGATGGCACGCATCGCCCAATGTGGCGGCTCGTGCGGGCGCGAGGGACACGGCCGCCGGCCTCGGCGCGGCGTCGGCGGAACACGCCGCGGCGTCACCCGCCGGTACGACGCCTTGCCGCGGCGCTGCCCCGCGCGCTCGCGCCGCGTCGGTCAGCGGTCGCCGTCGCGGCGGGCGATGCGCGGCTGGGGGTCGATCGCCAACGGCGCCCGCTGGCTGTTCTCGCGCAGGTAGTCGGCGAGGGCGTCGACGTCGAGCGGGCCGCCGCTGCGGTCGGTGCCGTCGAGAAACAGGCCGAGGCGGTCGCCGCCGGCGGCGAGGTAACTATTGACGGTGACGCGATAGCGCGCGTCCGGCCGCCACGGGCGCCCCTCGATGCGGATCGACTCCTCGATGACGCGCGAGCCGGCGGGCCGGTCGTCGCGCCAGGCGTAGGTCAGCGTCGACGACGGCTGCAGGAAGTGCGGTCGTCCCTGGGCGCCGCGCCATTGCGCTTCGAGCAGGGCCTTCAGTTGCGCCCCAGTGAGGGTCATCGTCACCAGCGAGTTGCCGAACGGCTGCATCGTGAAGAGGTCGCCGTAGGTGACCACGCCGTCGAGGCCGCGCGGCACGAGGTTGCTGCGGATGCCGCCGGTATTGGTGAAGGCGAGTTGGGCGCCGTTGCCGCGCGTGGCGGCCAGGTGCGCGTCGGCGATCAGGCGGCCGGCGGGCGAGTCGCCCTGGTCGGCGGGCAGGCGCTCGATCGGTGCGGCGATGCGGCCGATCGGCCGCTCGGCCAGTGGCGCCACGCGCTCGCGATAGTGCGCCACCAGCGCGGCGATCTTGGCGTCGGCCGGGTAGGGTGGCCAGGCCTTGCGCAGCGTGTCGTCGCCGTCGAGGCCATTGGCTACCGGCAGGTTGCGCGCGCGCGTCTGCTCGCGCAACACGCGGCCGCCGGGACGATCGATCGTGAGATCCACCACCGACAGCAGGCGCCCGAAGGAGGCGCCCTGGATGACGACGCGGCCGTCGATCCGGCAGACATGGGCGCGGTGCGTGTGGCCGCTGAAGATGACGTCGACCGACGCGTCGAGCTGGCGGACGATGTCGAAGATCGCGCCGCGCGGGTTGTCGCAGTCGTTGAAGCCGCCGTCGGCGTCCCCGCCCTCGTGGACGACGGCGACGATCGCCTCGACGCCCTCGGCGCGAAGCTGGCGCGCATGGCGGTTGATCGCCGCTGCCTCGGCAGTGAAGCGCCAGCCGCGGATGCCGCTCGGCATGACGATGCCGGGGGTGCTGCGCGTGACCGCGCCGATCACGCCGACGCGCACACCGCCGACCTGCCGGACGACGTACGGCGCGAGCAGCGGCGCGCCGGTGGCGGCGTCTTCGACGTTGGCCGCCAGCCATGGAAAGCGCGCGCCGCCGTAGGCACCGCCGGCACCGGCGCAGGTGGCCGCGGCGCCGCGCGGCGAGGGCGCGCAACCGCCGGCGATCAGGCGCCGCAGTTCGGCCACGCCGTGGTCGAACTCGTGGTTGCCGACCACGTTCAAGTCGAGGCCGAGCGCGTTCATCGCCTCGACGGTCGGCTCGTCGTGGAACAGGGCGCTCACCAACGGCGAAGCCCCCACCAGGTCGCCGGAAGAGATCACCAGGCTCGCCGGCTGCTCGGCGCGCAGCCGGCGCACGGCGGCGGCCAGATGCGCCGCGCCGCCGACGCGCAGCTGCGCCTGCCGCGAGGGATCGCGCGGGTCCGGCACCGCGATC
>CALGWX010000192.1 GCA_937936215.1 uncultured Burkholderiaceae bacterium
ACGGCGCGCTTCGCTCCGCTTTCGTCCGCCCGCCATTTGCCGCTCTGAACCTGCCATGAGCACCGCGCTGCCAGAAAAGAAAAGACCCGAGTTCAGGAACATCCACGTCACCCAGATCGTGGGCTACCGGCTGCCGGCGCCCGGCATGGTGTCGATCCTCCATCGCATCAGCGGCGCGCTGATGTTCCTGCTGCTGGCGCTGGTGATCTGGCTGCTGCAGCTGAGCCTGGCCTCGGAGCTGAGCTTCGCGCGGCTGAAGGAGTTTGCCTCGCAGTGGTGGATGAAGCTGGTCTTCGTCGCCCTGGTGTGGGCGCTGTTGCACCATCTCGTCGCCGGCATCCGCTACCTGCTGCTCGACCTGCACCTCGGCGTCGACAAGGGCGCGGCGACGAAGTCCGCGCTGACGGTGTTCGCGATCAGCCTGCCGCTGACGGCGCTGGCGGCGCTGCGCATTTTCGGAGTGTTCTGACCATGTCGATCGGATCGAAACGGCTGGTGGTCGGCGCCCACTACGGGCTGCGCGACTGGCTGGGGCAGCGCATCAGCGCCGTGGTCCTCGGTGTCTATGCGATCGCGCTGGGACTCTACGTGCTGCTCGCGGGCGACCTCGGCTACGAGCGCTGGGCACGCCTGTTCGCGGCGCCGTGGATGAAGGTGGCCACGCTGCTGACGCTGGCGGCACTTTTTTATCACGCGTGGATCGGAATGCGCGATCTGTGGATGGACTACGTCAAGCCCGTGGGCGTGCGGCTGGCGCTGCAGGTGCTCACCGTGCTGTATCTGTTCGCCTGCGCCGTGTGGTCGGTGCAGGTGCTCTGGAGCGTGTGATGGCGGGAACTTCTGCTTTGCCGCGGCGCCGCTTTGACGCCGTGATCGTGGGCGCCGGCGGCGCCGGCATGCGCTGCTCGCTGCAGCTGGCGCAGGCGGGGCTGAACGTGGCGGTGCTGTCGAAGGTCTTCCCGACTCGCTCGCACACGGTGGCGGCGCAGGGCGGCATCGGCGCCAGCCTCGGCAACATGACCGAGGACCAGTGGCTGTGGCACATGTTCGACACCGTCAAGGGCTCCGATTACCTCGGTGACCAGGACGCGATCGAGTTCATGTGCCGCGAGGCGCCGAAGGTCGTCTACGAGCTCGAGCACTTCGGCATGCCGTTCGACCGCAATCCGGACGGCACCATCTACCAGCGGCCCTTCGGTGGCCACTCGGCCAACTTCGGCGAGAAGCCGGTGCCGCGCGCCTGCGCTGCCGCCGACCGCACCGGCCATGCGTTGCTGCACACGCTGTACCAGCAGAACGTCAAGGCGCGCACGCAGTTCTTCGTCGAGTGGATGGCGCTCGACCTGATCATGGATGCCGACGGCGACTGCGTCGGCGTCGTCGCGCTGGAGATGGAGACCGGCGAGCCGATGATCTTCGAGGGCAAGGTCACGGTGCTGGCCACCGGCGGGGCGGGGCGCATCTTCGCCGCGTCCACCAACGCCTACATCAACACCGGCGATGGCCTGGGCCTGGCGGCGCGCGCTGGGATTCCCCTGGAAGACATGGAGTTCTGGCAGTTCCATCCGACCGGGGTCGCGGGCGCCGGCGTGCTGATCACCGAGGGCGTTCGCGGCGAGGGGGGCATCCTGCTGAACTGCAACGGCGAGCGCTTCATGGAGCGCTACGCGCCGACGCTCAAAGACCTCGCGCCGCGCGACTTCGTCTCGCGCAGCATGGACCAGGAGATCAAGGAAGGGCGCGGCTGTGGGCCGGAGAAAGACCACGTGCTGCTGAAGCTCGATCACCTCGGCGCCGAGACGATCATGAAGCGGCTGCCGTCGATCCGCGAGATCGCCATCAAGTTCGCCAACGTCGACCCGATCCGCGAGCCGATCCCGGTGGTGCCGACCATCCACTACCAGATGGGCGGGGTGCCCGCCAACTATCACGGCGAGGTGGTGCGGCCTGCGGGCGGCAACCCCAACGCGGTCGTGCGTGGCCTGTACGCGATCGGCGAGTGCTCCTGCGTCAGCGTTCACGGCGCCAACCGGCTCGGCACCAACTCGCTGCTCGACCTGGTGGTGTTCGGCCGCTCGGCCGGCAACCACATCATCGAGTCGCTGCGGCGCGAACCGCGGGAGAACAAGCCGCTGCCGGCGGGTGCCGGCGAGGCGACGCTCGCCCGGCTGGCGGCGCTAGATGCGCGCAGCAAGGGCGAACGCACGCAGGACGTGGCCGACGAGATCCGCCGCACGATGCAGAAGCACTGCGGCGTCTTCCGCACCGGCAGTCTGCTGGCCGAAGGGGTGCGCAAGATCATGGAGCTGGACGAACGCCGCAAGCAGGTGGCGATCGCCGACAAGTCGAAGGTCTTCAACACCGCCCGCATCGAGGCGCTGGAGCTGGACAACCTGATCGAGACCGCCAAGGCGACCATCGTCTCGGCCGAGGCGCGCACCGAGAGCCGCGGCGCGCACGCCCGCGACGACTATCCGGAGCGCGACGACGCCAACTGGATCAAGCACACGCTGTGGTACTCGGAAGGCAACCGGCTGACCTACAAGCCGGTGAACCTGAAGCCGATGACGGTCGAGACCTTCCAGCCGAAGAAACGCACGTTCTGATGGAGCCTGCCGCAATGACCGCGACAAGCCGCAACGAAGCCCAGGCGGTGGCCGCCGCCGGCCGCGTCGTGAAGTTCCAGATCTACCGCTACGACCCGGACAAGGACGCCCGGCCGTACATGCAGAACCTGGAGGTGCGGCTTGCGCCGACCGACAAGATGCTGCTCGATGCGCTGATGCGGATCAAGAGCAGTGTGGACGACACGCTGTCGTTCCGCCGCTCCTGCCGCGAGGGGGTGTGCGGCTCGGACGCGATGAACATCAACGGCAAGAACGGCCTGGCCTGCATCACCAACCTGCGCGAGCTGAAGGAGCCGATCGTGCTGAAGCCGCTGCCGGGCCTGCCGGTGGTGCGGGACCTGATCGTCGACATGACGCACTTCTACAACCAGTACCACTCGATCAAGCCGTACCTGATCAACGACACGCCGCCGCCGGAGAAGGAGCGGCTGCAGTTGCCGGCCGAGCGCGAGGAGCTCGACGGCCTTTACGAGTGCATCCTGTGCGCCTGCTGCTCGGCGTCCTGCCCCAGCTTCTGGTGGAACCCGGACAAGTTCGTCGGCCCGGCGGGCCTGCTGCAGGCCTACCGCTTCATCGCCGACAGCCGCGACCAGGCCACCGGCGAGCGGCTCGACAACCTGATGGACCCGTATCGCCTGTTCCGCTGCCACACGATCATGAACTGCGTCGACGTCTGCCCGAAGGGGCTGAACCCGACGCGGGCGATCGGCAAGATCAAGGAGCTGATGGTCCGCCGGGCCGTCTAGCCCGGATGTTTCACGAGGTCGCCCCCGAATGTGTGATTTCGTCAGCTTCGTCAAGGGCTTGCGGCAGGTGAACCGCGTATCCACTTTGGATCGCTGGGGCGACGCGGGTTGGCGCGGCGCCTGCGCGGTCATCTTGCGCTCAAGTGCTCGCAAAGGCCCGCCAGCCTTTGCTGCGCCCCTCTCGCGCAACCTGCCGCGCGCATCCGCGCGCGCAATTGCCGCGTCCCTCGTGAAATATCCGGGCTAGCGCGGCTACAGGAAGCGGGCGAGCCGCGTGAAGTCGGCCTGCGCCACGGTGGCGCAGCCCAGCGCGATCAGCGTGT
>CALGWX010000193.1 GCA_937936215.1 uncultured Burkholderiaceae bacterium
CGCCGGCGTAGTCGTCGCAGACCAGCGTGCCGCGCCAACCTTCGTCAGTGTCCTGCCCGAAGAACGTGTGCACATGCCGTCCGGCGCGGGTCTCGGCGAAGTCGAAGACGACCGCCTTCACGGCGTCGTAGACGGTGGTGCCGTAGCTCCACAGCGTGGCCCGGTGCGTCTTGCCCAGTCCCGGCTTGAGCATCGCCACCGGGGTTTCGTCGGCGTGCAGCACCGGCCGGGTGAGCATCTCGGCCTTCAGGGCGTCCACCAGCGGCTGCAGCGCCACGCCGCAGGCGCCGACCCACTGCGCCAGCGTGGAGCGCGACAGCGCCAGGCCGGCACGATCGAAGATCGCTTCCTGCCGGTACAAGGGCAGATGGTGGGCGTACTTGGCCACCGCTACCCACGCCAGCAGGCCGGTGGTCGGCAACCCCTTGTCGATGACGTGCGCCGGCACCGGCGCCTGCACCAGCGTCTGGCACTTCGTGCACACCCATTTGCCGCGCACGTGCCGCTCGACGGTGAACACGCCGGGGGTGTAGTCCAGCTTCTCGGCGACGTCCTCGCCGATGCGCTTGAGCGCACAGCCGCAGCCGCAGACCGTGGAGTCCGGCTCGTGACGGATCTCGCGCCGGGGAAGGTTCGCCGGCAGCGGCTGGCGTTTGGGCTGTTCTTTCGGGGTCGTGCGGGAGGCGGCCGGCTGCTCACGCTCGAGCTCGCGGCTGAGGGCCTCGAGATCCTCGTCGATCGCCTCCTCGAGCAGGCTTTTCTGTTCGCCGGTGAAGGCCTCGCTCCTGGCGGCGAACTTCAGCCGCTTCAGCACCGCCATCTCGTGCGTGAGCTTGTCGATGGTGGCCTGCTGGTGCCGCAGTCGAACACTCTGCGTGTTCACCGTGGCCAGCAGTTGCTGCGCCAGCGCGCGCACTTGCGTTTCGGAGAGTTGGTCGAGATGTGCGCTGTCGATCACGGCGCGCATCGTGCCGCAGATGCAAGCGCGTGGCGATCGATCGTTTCAGCGATTGCGCGCGCGCTCGATCTACAGCACGCTGATCACCCCGGCGCTTCCGAGCCGCTGCCACGGCAGTCCGAGCACGAGCGCGTCGAACTGCTCGCGCGTGAGCTCAATCCGGTGCGATCCGGCCGCCGCCCAGAGGAAGTGCCCCTGGTGCAGCCGCCGCACCGCCAGCCACAGGCCGAAGCCGTCGTGCACCAGCACCTTGATCCGGTTGCCCCGCCGGTTGGTAAAGAGATACGCATGGTGCGGCTGCGCGGCGCCAAAGACCGACACCACGCGCGCCAGCGCCGATTCCATGCCGATCCGCAGATCGAGCGGCTCGACCGCCAGCCACACCGCATCGACCCGGATCACGCCAGCCACTGGCGCAGCCACGCCGCGCAGTCGGCGGCGGCCGACACCGGCCAGCGGATCTGCAGGACGGTCGCACCTTTCCGCACGTCGATCTCGATGCCGGCGGCCCGGGCTGCGGCCGCCACCACAGGCGCCGTGAGCTCGCTCACCGTGACGGGGACAAAGCTCGCGTTTGCGGCGCTGACCGGCCGCTGCTGGCGTCGCCACTTGTGCACGAGATTGGCGTTGACCCCGTGCCACAGCGCCACCGCCGCCACCGAGGTGCCCGGCCGATCGCACTCGGCCAGCACCTGCTGCTTGAACTCGGCGCTGTGTCGCCGCCGACCGCCCTTGGCTTGCTCCATGGTGCCCACCTATCTGTTCGGTGGACACCATCGTTCCCGCTACAGGTCCCGGCCTCAAGATGACTTGGCCGGACGCTTACCAATCCGCGTCCCGCATGCATCCGCACCATCCCCGCGTCCCTCGTGAAATATCCGGGCTAGCCCCGACCGAGTGCGGTCCCCGGCACGTTGACCAACAACGGGGGGGAAGGGGGAAGTCTGTCCCAATCCATGACAACACCCCGCAAAACACCGCACGGGGGCTCGCTTTGCCGGCAACCCGTCACCGACCTCGCGCACAACGCCCAAAGCACACGACAGTCGGTCACTCAGGAAATTTGCGGGCTAGTCGAACGGCCCGCGCCCGGCGCGCGCGACGGCCACGCCGACGCTCGGTTGAGTCCTCGACCAGGCGAGTAGCGCGAGGAAGTCGCCGCCAAAAACCCTCTGCAGCAGGATCTCGTAGCCGATCGAGCACAGCGCGGTCTCCTGCGAGTCGAGCACCCTTTGCATCGCGGCGCGCGAGCACTGCAGGTAATACGCCTTCAGTTCCGTGGCGAGAAGCCGGCGCAGCGCTGCTTCGAAGCGGCTCTCGCTGTCGAAGACGCGATCCGCCTCGTCGGCGCGCAGATCCGGCGGCGTTGCCACACCCGCCGCCAACAGGCAAGCCGCGATCGAATTCAGCACACGTAACGATTGCATCTGCCCCTCCTGCGATCGTTCACGGCCTTCAGTCCGCGGAGACGAGTTCGCCGTGCAAGGTAAAGCGGCGCTCCCTCGGCTCGAACTGCACGATGCCCGCGCCGCGCAACCCCTTGAACCTGCCGGTGCCGCCCGCCGTCTCCCAGATGCCGTTGGCGACGAAGCGCGGCTTGCCGTCCGCGCCGGGTACGACGACGGCGCGAAACTCGTACTTCAGATACGCGATGTCGCCTTCGGCCGCGGTGAAGACGAGGTAGCCGTTCACATGGGCACCCGTCGCCGGATTGACGTCGTGCATGCCCCACTCGAGCATCGTCGTGCCGGCGAGCGGACCGCTGCCCGCGACCTTGCCTTCGCGCTGCGCGGCGAGCAGATAGCGTTTGCTGCCGTCGGCGAAATCGAGCCTCGCGTCGGCCTTCGGCGCGACGACGGCCTCGATCTTGATCGGCGCCGCGAGCGCCGCGGTGATTGAAGAAGCGAAGAGCACCGCTGCCGCGACGAAGCGACGCAGCGGCCTGGTCTGGTTTCGAGCGTTCATCGGATCGTCCTTTCGATATGCGGCGCAGCCGGCGCCTCGCTGCAACCGATCGACCGCCGTGCACCGGGCGCACAAGGTAGGCGGCGCGATCGATTCCGCGGCAAGCGCGGCGACGGACGAGCGAGATCGCGGCATGACCGCCGCCGGATCGAGGATGGACGAGACGGACGCGACGGTCAGCCCGTGCTCGGTTTCCAGCCTTCGCCCTTCAGCTCGACGATATAGGTGCGCGCGCCGGCGCCGCCGATGTTTTCGGTGGCGTGCGTTTCCGCCGGCGCAAAGAACACATGGCCGGGCGGGATGTCGCGCACGACGGTTCTGCCGTCCGCGTTGGTGATCCGCACCTTGGCGCCGGTCAGCGAAATCGTGACGCGGTCCGGGTGATAGTGCATGCCCTGTCCGCACACGCCGAGGCCGGGGCCACTTCTGTACTCGAGCACGCGCACGCGGTCGTTTTCGAGCACGACGCGAAACGACCGCGGGTCGGCGGTCACGGCGTCCTGTGCGAGCGCTTCGCGCCCGACGCCGAGGGCGGCGAGCAGCGCCAGAATTTCACGGCGTGTCTTGCGGTTGTCCATACGTTTGCCTCGCTCGTGGAAAGTCGCCCGCGGCCGAGCGCGGGCCGCTGATTACATCTGGTGAAACAGGTGCGCGTACGGTTCGCTGACCGGCAAGCGCTCGGGACGCTGCTTCAGGCGCAGCGTCAGGTTGCCGCGGTCGTCGCGGATCACGCTGTCGATCGCATGCACGTTGACGATCGTCGAGCGGTGCACCTGCCAGAACATCGTCGGATCGAGCTCGCCGGCCAGG
This sequence comes from uncultured Burkholderiaceae bacterium, assembly GCA_937936215.1. Taxonomy (GTDB): domain Bacteria; phylum Pseudomonadota; class Gammaproteobacteria; order Burkholderiales; family Burkholderiaceae_F; genus JADJWR01. The sequence continues at coordinate 3,734 of CALGWX010000193.1, forward strand.
TTCCTGATCGTCTTCTTGATCAGCGCTTCGGTGTCGGCGGTCACGACCAGCGTGTACTTCTGGTCCGACCTGAAGTACAGGATCTCTTCGACCGTGATCAGGCGCACCGCCGCGCCGCGCGACGCATTGATCCACTGCAGATAACGCGGCGCGCGCGGCGTGCGCTCGACCAGGTGTTCGAGCGCGCGCCGCAGATCGGGCGGCGGCTGCTGCAGCCGCGCCTTCAAGCGCTGGATCGTCGTCGCCAGCCGCGCCGCGGTCGGCGGCTTCAGCACGTAGTCCATCGCCCCGGCCTCGAACGCTTCGAGCGCGTGCTCGTCGTAGGACGTGATGAACACGACATGGCAGCGGCCGCCGAGCTGCCGCGCCACGTCGATGCCCGTGAGCAGCGGCATGCGAATGTCGAGAAACGCGATGTCGGGGCGATGCGTCTCGATCGCGTTCAGCGCCGCCACGCCGTGCGCCGCCCGCGCCACGATCGCCAGTTGCGGCCACAGCGCGCGCAGCAGCTCGGCCAGCTCGTCGGCGAGCAGCGGCTCGTCTTCGGCGAGGATCGCCGTCGGGGTGGATCGTGCGACCGGATCAGGCAAGCTCATATGGGACCTCGACGACGACTTCGACCGCGGCGTTGGCCGGTCGAATCCCGACTTTGCTCGCCGCGCCGTAAAGCTCCGCCAGCAGCAAGCGCACGCGCGCGACAGCCGCTTCGGACGGCGCCGCCGCCAGCGTCAGCACGAGCCGGCAGCGCTCGCCCGAACGCGCCGCCGCCAAGCGACACGGGGCCGCAGCGCCATCGAGCAGCGGCAGCAGCACGCCGGGCGGAAAGCACGCGTGCATCGCGTCGGGCGCGATCTCGATCGTCATGCCGAGCGCGCCGGCGCCGGCGAGCGCGTTCAGTCGAACGAAGGTGCGTGCGAGTTCCGCCTCGCGCAGCAGGCTCGACGAGGGGCTGCGCAAGCGCGGCAGCGCCGCCCGCAGGAAGTCGATCAGCTCGTCGAGGTAGCGCTCGGCCAGCAGCACGTCGCGGTCGTACAGACGCCGCACGGTGTCGAGCAGGTCGAACAGGATCCGCGGGTCGATGCGCGACTGCACTTCCTGCAGGCGCGCTTCGACGATGCGGCGGCGCGCATGCCTTTGCGCGGCCTGCGCGGCGGCCAGACGCGCCGCGGCGCGTTCGTGCGCGCGGCTGCGGCGCAAGTGCGCGAAATACAGCAGCGCCATGATCAGCGCAACGGTGAACCCGTGCAGGTGCATGGTGCGCGCGTTGTGAACGAGGCCCTGCTCGATCAGCATCGTCGCCCGCCCTGCGGTCAGCGCGGTCGGCAAGGCGGCCGCCGCACACGCAGCGAGCGGCCAGACGGCGCTGCGGACATAGCGACCGGCGGACCGCGTCACCCGCTCGATCGCGTAACCGGCGATCAGAAGCGCGCCCCACAGCGAAGCGCCGTACAGCGTCCACCACAGGCCGAGCCGAACGACGTTGGCTGCACTCGGTTCGCGCATCACGCTCAGCGCACCGGTGAAGAAGATCAGCGGCCCGGCAAAAGCGAGCAGGCCCGCCAGCACGGCGGCACCTCGATGTGCCTGCAGCCAATGCGCGAGGCCGGCCGCACGATCCGTCGCCGGCGCATCGGGCGGCAGCGGCGCCGCGGTGGCGGCCGTCGCCGGTGTCGCCATGGCAACGCCGTCGCCGGCAACCTTATCGGCGCCGCCCGCACCGCGCAGCGGAATCACGAGGGTCGCGCGCGCTCCGCGCGGCTCGCGCGCCTGCAGCCTGAATCGCGCCCGGTTGCCGTAGCGCGCCGCCAACTGCCGCCGGACGTTGACGAGTCCCACGCCGGTGCCGCTGCTTGCCGTCGCTGCGAAGCCGGCGCCGTCGTCGAGTACGGTAACTTCGAGCACATTGCGTCGCCGCCGCGCGTGCACCTCGACGTGACCGCCGCCCACGGGTTCCAGCCCGTGCTTGATCGCGTTTTCGGCGAGCGTGACCAGCAACATCGGCGGGAACTCCGCGTCGTGCAGGGCCGGATCGACGTCGATCGAAAAGCGAAGCTGCGCGCCCATCCTGAGCTGAAACAGCTCCAGATAGGCACGCACCAGCGCGATCTCTTCTCCGAGGCAACTGCGGCGACTGCGCAACTGCGGCAGCGCCGTGCGCAGGTAATGCATCAGACTGGCGATCGCTTCGGCGCCCGCCCGAGGTCGCGTGCGATACAGCCGCCGTACGTTGGCGAGCACGTTGAACAGGAAATGCGGCTCGATCTGCGCCTGCAGCAGCGCGAGTTGCTGTTCGCTGTCCCCCTGCCGCAGTTGCGCCCGCGCAAGCTCGACCGCGTGCGCGGCCGAATCCGCATGCAGCGCACGTTGATGAACGTCGGCAACCAGCGCCAGGAATACGGCCGGCAGGCCCCAGCGCAGCGAGTCGGACAACATGCGCAATGGCGACGGCAGATGCTCGAAGCCGCCCGCGTAGTAGGCGTGCAAGACGACCGCGAGTGCCGCCGACAGCGCGACCAGCGCCGCGCACACGTAGGCCAGCCGAAACGGCAAGGCGCGCGGCAGCGCCCGGTCGAGCGCGGCGAAGGCGGCGAGCAGCGCGGTCGCGATGACCGCCAGCTCGGCGAAATGGCCGAGCCAGGCGAGCGCCAGCTCGGCCGGCGAAAAGAAGTCGAGCAGCGCGGGGTCGGCGAGCGGCGCAAGCGACAGCAGCAACGCCACCAGCGCCACTGCACCCACGCGCTCCCACGCGACGGCGCGCGCCGCGCGCGCGACGAAGCGCGCGTCGGCATGAGCTGGCGCGACGGCGACGTGGTCCCGCATCCGAGTGCTCGACCGTGGACTCGCTCAACCGAGGATTCTGCAACCGCCGCCGGCGCGCAGGTAGGCGCGGCCGACGAATCCGCCGCTGCGCGCCATGGTTGCCGGCAGTTGCCGATGCGCGGGCCGGTGCGGCCGGCAGCGTCGATGGCCGGCGCATCCTGCCGGTTCCGCGCCGCGCCGGGCGACGCCTCGCGCGCATCCGGGATTTGTCGCTTCGACCTTGATCCGTCAGTGGCGGGCCACCAGCTGAAAGAGGGTTGAATGGGCCGCCCGGACAGCCGCGGCGGCCGTACCGTCGCGCAGGAGATGCCCATGGACCGAAAGCAGTAGTGTCCCAACGTTCTCGGCCGAGTCGCCAGCAAGTTGATGATCTGTCTTGAGAAATCGCGTTTTGGGGTCTGGTCTCGATTTGAACTTCGGCAGCCAGACTTCGCCCTCGTTGCGGGCCGGGCCCGCGGGAGGTGGCGATGCATCGAGGCAAGCTCGTTTTCGCGCAGCTCATGGCGCACCTGCCGCGGTCGACGTTTCGGCGTTGCGTGGCGCGCTACAACGGCGAGCACAAGGTCAAGCGCTTCTCGTGTCTGGATCAGTTCTACGCGATGGCCTTCGCGCAGTTGACCTTTCGCGAGCGCCTGCGCGACATCGAAGCCTGCCTGGCGGCGCAGGGCCGGCGGCTTTACCACATGGGCTTTCGCGCGCCGGCAACCGCCTGCCGCAGATCCTCGACCAGGCCGCGCGGCCGTTCCGCGCGCAGGGCTTCCAGGGCACGTCGGTGCGCGACATCGTGCGCGCGATCGACATGCTGCCGGGGTCGCTGTACTACCACTTCGCGACGAAGGAAGACCTCCTCGCCGCGGTATACGCCGAAGGCGTGCGGCGCATCTCCGCGCGGGTGCGCGCCGCAATCGAGGGCCGGCCCGATCCGTGGGAGCGGCTCGAAGCGGCGTGCATCGCGCACCTCGAGGCGATCCTCGAGGACGACGACTACGCGCAGGTCGTGATCCGCGTGCGGCCGAGCGACGTGCCGGCCGCGGACCGGCGCCTGATCGCGCTGCGCGACGAATACGAGGCGCTGTGTTCGAAGCTGGTGCAGGACCTGCCGCTGCCGCGCGGTGTGGACCGCCGCACGCTGCGGCTGATGCTGCTGGGCGCCCTGAACTGGTCGCAGACCTGGTATCGGCCGGGCCGCGACTCCCCAAGAACCATCGCGCGGCGCTCGTGCTGCTGCTGCAATCCCCGCTCGAAAAGGACGGCTGATGGACATCCGACCGAAAGTGCTGATCACGAAGATCGGTTTCGACGGCCACGACCGCGGCAGCCGCATCGTCGCCGCCGGCCTGCGCGACGCCGGCATGGAGGTGATCTACACGCCGCCATGGCAGGAGATCGCCACCGTGGTCACGCTTGCGATCGAAGAGGACCTCGACGTGATCGGCGTCTCGTCGCTCGCGATCGATCACCTGATCGTGCCGACGCTGATGGACGCGCTGCGCGCCGCCGGGATCGACGACACCGCGGTGATCGTCGGCGGCATCGTGCCCGACGCAGACGAGCGGATGCTGCTCAACGCCGGCGTCGCGCGTGTGTTCCATCCGGGCGCCGCGCTCGACGAGATCGCGCACTGCGTGCGCGAACTGACATCCTCCGTGCGCGCGCGGCGCGCGACCGCTTGCGGGGAAGGTCATGAACAAGCCCATCGACGACCGCCTGCTGCGCAGCGCCGACGCCGAAGCGAAGTGGCGGCGCGTATACGCCGAGCAGATCGGCGCCGACCGCGAAGTCGTCAACCGTTCCGGCATCGCGATCAAGCCGCTGTACACGAACCGCGACTGGGATTCTTCGCGCTACGACGAGGACCTCGGATTCGCGGGACAGCCGCCATATCCGCGCGGCATCGACGCGACGATGCACCGCGGCCGCACGTAGATGCAGCGCCAGTTGATCGGGCTCGGCACGCCGGACGACTACAACGCGCGGCTGCGGACGCTGCTCGCGCAGGGCGCGAACGCAATCTCGCTGATCCCGCGCAACTCGGTGTTCCGCGGGGTCGACATGGACGAGTCGCACTTCGAGCTGCTCGGCACCTGCGGCACGGTGGTGAACAGCGCCGAGCCCGTGCAGCGCGCGCTCGCGGGCGTCGATCTCGCGCGCACCTCCTGCGCGATGAACGACCCGTCGCCGTTCACGCTGCTCGCCTTCCTGCTCGCCGTCGCCAAGAAGCGCGGCGTGGACTGGGGATCGATCACCGGCACGTCGAACCAGAGCGACGATCTGAGCCACTACGTCGCCAACCACATGTTCTTCCGCCTCGCGCTGCCGGGCGCGCGGCGCGTGCTCGCCGACCACAGCGATTTCTGCAGCCGGCACGTACCGAAGTGGAACCCGATGTCTGTGGTCGGCCAGCACATGCAGCAGGCGGGCGCGACACCGGCCGAAGCGATGGCCTTCACGTTGTCGACGGCGGTCCAGGTCGCACAGGACTGCATCGAGCGCGGCATGGATCCGGACGCGATCTGTCTGCCCTGGAGCACTGCCCGAACTGCGGCAGCGAGCTGAAGATCATCGTCGCGATCCTGGAGCAGTCGGTGATCGAGAGGATCCTCACGCACCTGGGTCTGCAGGCGCGCGCGCAGCCGCAGGCTGCGGCGCGTGGTCAGGCGCTGCAAGGTAAGCGTCCGGCCATCCGCTCCCGCGGTTGACCGCAGGCCGTCGGCGGTCAGTGCGGCTGCCAGCGATGCGGCAGCAGTTTGGCGATGCGGCGGGCCGGCCGCGTCGGCAGCCGCTCGAGTACGTCGCTGAGGTAGGCGTACGGATCGGGTCCGTTCATCTTCGCCGAGCCGATCAGGCTCATGATCGCCGCCGC
>CALGWX010000194.1 GCA_937936215.1 uncultured Burkholderiaceae bacterium
GCCGACATCTATCACCGTGCCCGCCGCGGCGGCCCGCACCGGCGTGCCGGTGGCGGCGGCGATGTCCATGCCGCTGTGCGGGCTGCGCGGCTGGCCGTTGAAGACGCGGCGCAGGCCGAACGAGGCGGAGCGGCGGCCGGCCACCGGCTCGATCAGCCGCAGCGTCGCCGGCAGTTCGTCCGACCAGTGCCGCAGCACCACCTGCAGGTGCGCCCGCTCGCGCTCGTGGCGGGCGAGGTCCTCGGCCGACAGTGCGACGTGCTTCGGCGCCACCTTCAGCCGCTGCGTTGGGTACGGCTTTGGCCCGATGCGGATCGCGAGCTCGCGCTCGCCGCGGGCGTCGGTCACCCGCAGCGGCACGGTCGAGTCGGGCGGCGCGTCGAGGGCGATGCCGACCAGTGCCACCCAGCCCGACGGCGATGGCGCCACCAGCACCCGCCGCCCTTCGGTCTCCGCCAGCGGCGGCCGCTCGGCGCGGCCGAGGTCGACCTTCGCCACCCCGCCCGGCACCGCGGCCATGCGCGGCAGCGGCGGCCCGGCGGCCCGGCTTGCCGCAGGCAAGGCCAGGGCCACGGTGGCGAGAAGCAGTTGGCGGCGGTTCATCGGCGCCATGCTAACGAGCGGCTGAAGCGGGCGAGGGTGCGCGCACCGTGCTGCGAGAACGCTGGGCTCCGGTCGCGAGCAGGCGATTCCGCCCCTCGGCGCAAGGTACGGGCCGGCGACGGGCCGCGCACGGCGCATCGTTACCGCGCTGGCCTGGACTTGGAGGTCGCCGCGCAGCGCGGCTGGCCCGGCGCGATGGCGTGGCGAAGCGGGAGTGGAATTGGGTCAACGAGGCAACTCGGTTGCGTCATGGACGACGTTGCTGCCGGCAACGCGGCAGGCGAGCGCGATGCCCGCGCCGAGTCGCGATAATCGGCCATATGGCCACGACCACCCTCACCCTGACCCGCCCCGACGACTGGCACCTGCACCTGCGCGACGGCGCCGCGATGGCCGACGTGCTGCCGCACACCGCGCGCCAGTTCGCCCGCGCCATCGTGATGCCGAACCTGAAGCCGCCGGTCACGACCACGGCGCAGGCGGTGGCCTACCGGCAGCGGATCCTCGCCGCGCTGCCGCCAGGCCTTGCCTTCGAGCCGCTGATGACGCTGTACCTCACCGACAACACCAGCGCCGACGAGATCCGCCGCGCCAAGGCCAGCGGTGTCGTGCACGGCGTCAAGCTGTACCCGGCGGGGGCGACGACCAACTCGGATTCCGGCGTCACCGACATCCGCCGCTGCAAGGTCGCGCTGGAAACGATGCAGCGCGAGGACATGCCGCTGCTCATCCACGGCGAGGTCACGCACGCGGAGGTCGACGTCTTCGACCGCGAGGCGCGCTTCATCGACGAGGTGCTGATCCCGCTGCGGCGCAGCTTTCCGGCGCTGCGCGTGGTGCTGGAGCACATCACCACCCGCGCGGCGGTGCAGTACGTGACCGAGGCGGAAGGGCGCATCGCCGCCACCATCACCGCGCACCACCTGCTGTACAACCGCAACGCGATCTTCCTGACCCCGGGCGGCCGCGCCGGCGTGCGGCCGCACTACTACTGCCTGCCGGTGCTCAAGCGCGAAATCCACCGCCAGGCGCTGCTGGCGGCGGCCACCAGCGACAACGCCCGTTTCTTCCTCGGCACCGACAGCGCGCCGCATCCGCGGGGCGAGAAGGAAAGCGCCTGCGGCTGCGCCGGCTGCTTCACTGCCGCCACCGCGCTGGAGATGTACGCGATGGCGTTCGAGCAGGCCGGCGCGCTCGACCGCCTGGAGGCGTTCGCCAGCTTTCGCGGCGCCGACTTCTACCGCCTGCCGCGCAATGCCTCCCGCGTCACGCTCGAGCGCCGCGACTGGACGGTGCCCGAGGAACTGCGCTTCGGTGAGGCGACCGTCGTGCCGCTGGCCGCCGGCGAAACGCTGCCGTGGAAGCTGGCGGCGTGAGCGCAACGGCCTTCGCGCAAGGCTTGGCGATCGACTGGGAGGCGCCGTGGATGGCGCCCTTTTGCGAACTGCGGCCGCTGCTGGCGCGCGGTGACGTGCCCGCGCCGGTGGTGGCGCCGAACGGAGGGCGGCGGCAACCGCGGTCGCGGCTTGCCCACCGCGACTGGCGCTCGGCCTTCACCGAGGCGGCGCGCGAGCGAGGCGTGGCCACCGCGAGCGGGTTGCCGTTGCAGTTCGTCGCCGCCGACGATGCCGGCGCCACCGCCTACGAGGCACACATCGCTGCGACTGGCCGCGTGCCGAGCCGCGACAACGCGCACGACCTGTTCAACGCAATGGTCTGGCTGGCGTTCCCGCAGACCAAGGCGGCGCTGAACGCACGCCAAGCCGAGGAGATCGCGCGCGACGGCGTGCGCGACCGCCGCGGCCCGGTGCGTGACGCCGCCACGCTGATCGACGAAAGCGGTTTGCTGCTCGCCGCAGAGCATGAGACGTGCGCGGCGCTGGCGCGGCTGGACTGGCGGTGGCTGTTCGGGCCCCACCGCGCGCGCTGGGGAACCCTCTGGAGGCCGTTCGCCTTCGGCCATGCCCTGATCGAAAAGCTGCTGGCGCCGTACAAGCGCCTGACCGCGGCCGTGGTCTGCCTGCCGCTGGCCGGCGCGTCGCAGCGCCAGGTCGACGAAGCCGCGGCGCGCTGGCTGCGCGAGACGCCGCTGTCGCCCCCGCAGTTGTCGCACCTGCCGGTGCTCGGCATCCCCGGTTGGTGGCCGGCCAACGAGGCGCCGGAGTTCTATGCCGATGCGTCGGTGTTCCGGCCCGCGCATCGCTGTCCCGAGCCGCGCCGCGCCGGGGCGGAAGGCGTGGCTTTCAATGGAGGCACGCCATGAAGGTCGTCGTCACCGGCGGCGCCGGGTTCCTAGGCCAGCGGCTGATCCGGGCCCTGTGCGCGCGCGGCAGGCTCACCGATGCCGAGGGCCGCGAGCGGCCGATCGAGCGCATCGTGGCCGCCGACGCCAGCGAGGGCGGGCAGGGGATCGCCGATTCGCGCCTGCGCTTCGCGCGAGGCGACGTCGCCGATGCCAATTTCGTCGTGGAACTGCTGGGACAGGACACCGCGAGCGTGTTCCATCTCGCGGCGGTGGTCAGCGGCGCGGCGGAGCGCGACTTCGACCTCGGCATGCGCGTGAACCTGGACGGCACGCGCGCGCTGCTCGAAGCCTGCCGGCGCCAGAGCCGCCCGCCGAAGCTCGTCTTTGCCAGCAGCGTGGCGGTGTTCGGCCAGCCGCTGCCGGAGGTCGTGACCGATGCGACGATGCCGACGCCGCAGTCCAGCTACGGCGTGCAGAAGCTGATCGGCGAGCTGCTGGTCGGCGATTGTTCGCGCAAGGGGTTCATCGATGGCCGCTGCGTGCGGCTGCCGACGATCGTCGTGCGGCCCGGCCGGCCGAACGCGGCGGCGTCGAGCTTCGCCAGCGGCATCATCCGCGAGCCGCTGGCAGGCGAGCCGGCGGTGTGCCCGGTCGGGCCGGAGACGGCGCTGTGGATCGCCTCGCCAGACGCCGCCGTGGCCGCGCTGGTGCACGCGCACGAGCTCGGCGCCGACCGATGGGGCACGCTGCGCTCGCTGAACCTGCCCGGCATCCGCGTGACGGTGGCGGCGATGCTCGCGGCCCTGCGGCAGGCGGCGGGCGAGGCGGTGGCGGCGCGGGTCCGCTTCGAGCCGGACGAGGCGGTGGCGGCGATCGTCCGCAGCTGGCCATCGCGCTTCGACACCGCCCGCGCCGAGGCGCTGGGGTTCCCGCGCGATGCGGACTTCGCCTCGATCCTGAGCCAGTACCTGGGCGACCGGGCGCAGGGCGGTTGACGCAACCGTCGCGAGGGGCGCGGCGGCCTACCGGCGGCGAAAGCGGTTGATCTCGTCGCGCGTGCGCTGCGCGGCGCCGGCGGCGGCCTCGGCGAAATCCTCGCCGGTGCTGGCGTAAAGGATCGCCCGCGACGAATTGATCAGCATGCCGGTGCCGCCAGCGGTCTGCCCGGCGAGGACGCTGGCCTGCACGTCGCCGCCCTGGGCGCCGATGCCCGGCACCAGGATCGGCAGGTCGCCAACGAGCGCACGCACCCGCGCGAGCTCCGCCGGGTAGGTGGCGCCGACCACCAGGCCGAGCTGGCCGCTGCCGTTCCACCGCTGCGCCGCCAGCCGCGCCAGCCTCTCGTAAAGCCGCTCGCCGCCGACGTCGAGCATCTGCAGGTCGTCGCCGCCAGGGTTGCTGGTGCGGCACAGCACGAACAAGCCGCGGTCGGCATAGGCCATGAACGGCGCGATCGAGTCGCCCCCCATGTAGGGCGACAGCGTCACCGCGTCGGCGCCGTAGCGCTCGAACGCCTCGCGCGCGTAGTGCTCGGCGGTGGCGCCGATGTCGCCGCGCTTGGCGTCGAGCACGACCGGGATGTCCGGGTAGTGGCGGCGCAGGTGCGCGATCAGGCTTTCGAGCTGGTCCTCGGCGCGGGCGCTGGCGAAGTAGGCGACCTGCGGCTTGAAGGCGCAGGCGTACGGCGCCGTGGCGTCCGCGATCGCGGCGCAGAAGGCGAAGATGGCATCCGGGCGGTCGCGCAGGTGCGCGGGGAAGCGGCTCGGATCCGGATCGAGGCCGACGCACAGCAGCGAGTCGGCGCGGCGCCAGCGCGACGCGAGCTTGTCGATGAAGGTCACGGGATCGGCGGCAGAGGCGGGATGCCGCGGATTTTAGGTGGCGGCAAGGCCGGCGCGGAAAAGCCAAAGGCCGGACGTGCCGGCCTTTGGCGCTGCCCGCACCGAGTGCGGGCGAATCGGCTTGCGCCGAGATCGATGGCCGCAATCTACGCCGCCACCGCGGCGCGGCCAATACGGGCTTTCGGCAACGGCCTGGCTTGGGGCGATGCCGCCACGGGCTGCGGCGGATCCCGTTCCCGGCGGGCGCCGTCGGACCGCCGGCGTTGCCGCAGCGCTTACGCGACCGCGCGCTCGCCCAGGTAGGTGCGCATCAGCGCCAGCAGCTCGTCGTCCTGGTAGGGCTTGCCGAGGTAGGCGTTGACGCCGAGTTCGAGCGCCATGCGGCGGTGCTTGTCGGCGGTGCGCGAGGTGATCATCACGATCGGGATCGAGCGCGTCAGTTCGTTGCCGCGCACGTGGCGGGTGAGGTCGAAGCCGTCCATCCGCGGCATCTCGATGTCGACCAACATCACGTCCGGCCGCACGTCCTGCAGCTGGCGCACGGCCTCCACCCCGTCCTTGGCCAGCAGCACCTCGTAGCCGCTGCGCTCCAGCAGGCGCTGGGTCACGCGGCGCACCGTCAGCGAGTCGTCGACCACCATGACGAGCGGCGCGGCCGCCAGCGTCACTGCCGCCTCGTGGTCCGGCGCAGCCGGGGCGGGCGACTGCGGCACGGCGCCGGCGCGATGGGTCAGCTGCGGCGGCTCCGGTGCGCGCACGATCAGCTGCACCGGGTTGACGATCAACACGATCTCGCCGTTGCCCAGGATGGTCGCGCCGAGGATGCCGGCCAGGCACGCCACCTGCGGCCCGACGTTCTTGACCACCACTTCCTGGTTGGTCGAGACCTCGTCGGCGATCACGGCCATGCGGTCCTCGCCCGAGCGCAGCAGCAGCACCGGAACCTGCCGCCCCTCGCGCAGCGTCATGTCCTCGCCGACCAGCTGCGCCAGCGTGCGCAGCGTGACCAGCCCCGCCTCCGGCAGGTCGATCGTGCCCTCGGCGATCGCCTCGGCGGCGTCCTCTGGCAGCAGCCGGCGAACATGCTCGACCATGCCGGCCGGGATCGCGTAGCGGCGGCCGCCGACCGACGCCAGCACGACCTGGGTGACGGTCAGCGTCAGCGGCAGGTTCAGCGTGAAGCGGGTGCCGCGGCCGGCCTCGGAGGCGATCGCGATGCGGCCGCCGAAGGCGAGCATCTCCGAGCGCACCACGTCCAGCCCGACGCCGCGGCCGGCCAGCTCGGTGACCGTCTCGGCGGTGGACAGGCCCGGCGCGAAGACGAGGTCCATCAGCTCGCGGTCGGTCGGCTGCTGGTCGGCGCGCAGGATGCCGGCGGCGAGCGCCTTGGCGCGGATGCGCTGCAGGTCGAGCCCGGCGCCGTCGTCGGCCACCACGATGACGATCTCGTTGCCCTCCTGGCGCACCTCGAGGCGCAGCTCGCCGGTCTCCGGCTTGCCGGCGGCGCGGCGCACCGCCGGCGGCTCCAGGCCGTGCACGATCGCGTTGCGGACCATGTGCTCCAGCGGCCCGACCATGCGCTCGAGCACGACGCGGTCGAGCTCGGTCTTGCCGCCGCGGATGTCGACGTTGATCCGCTTGCCGACTTCCTTGGCCGCCTGCCTGGCGACGCGGTAGATCCGCTCGGCGATGCTGGCAAATGGCACCAGCCGCACCCGCATCAGCTGCTGCTGCAGCTCGCGGGTGAGGCGGTACTGCGCCGACAGGTCGGCCTCGCTCGTCTGCAGGCCCTTGAGCATCGACGACTGGATGGTGGCGACATCCTCGACGGACTCGGCGATCATCCGCGTCAGTTCCTGCAGCCGCGTGAAGCGGTCGAACTCCAGCGGGTCGAAGCTCGCCGCCTCCTGCTCGAGCTTCTCCGAGCGCGCCTGGATCTGCGCCTCGGCCTGGATCGCCAGCTCCCGCATCTGCGAGCGCAAGCGCTGGATGTTGTCGTGCAGGTCGGCGAGTGCCGCGCGCACCGTCGCCGTGTGGTTTTCGACCCGCGAGCGCGCGATCAGCACCTCGCCGGCCTGATCGACCAGGCGGTCGAGCACGTCGGCGCGCACGCGGACGAACGATTGCGCTGCCGCCTCGGCGGCTTCCTCGGCCGCCTCGGTCGCGACCGGGCGCAGGACGGGCGCGGCGGGCTGCGCCGCCGGCGCCGCGGCCTCGGCCGCCGCCCGCGCGGGCAGCGCCGGCACCCCGACCGACTTGCCCTGCTGCAGCCCCTCGAAGAGGGTGACCGCGATGTCGTAGCGGGCCAGCAGGTCGTCAGCGAAGTCGGGCGGCAACTCGGGCAGGCCGATCGCCGCTTCGACGCGCGACTCCATGTCGTGCATCAGCTCGCCCAGGCGCATCGCGCCGGCCATCCGGGCGCTGCCCTTGACCGTGTGCAGCAGCCGCATCAGCTCGCGCAGCGGGGCCGGTTCGCCGGGCTGGGTGGCGATGGCGCGCAGCCGGCTGCCCGCCAGCGGCAGCAATTCGGCGGCCTCGGCGAGGAACACCGGCAGCAGGTCGGCATCGAGGTCGTCGGCGACAACCAGCGCGGGCTGCGCGGTGGCTTCCTTGACCGGTTCGCCGCCCTGCGCGGCCGCCGCGGCGCGAGCGGCGGCGGCTTCGGCCTGCTCGGCCGGGCGTTCGGCGACGTGCCCGCGCTCGGGCCGACCCACCGGCTGGGCCGCCTCGTCTGCCGCGCTTGCCAGCGGCGAGGCGTCGATCTCGGGGGTGGTGGCGGCGGCGAAGGCGGCGATCGCCTCATCGATTCGGTCGGCGACGGGCTGCGAAACCGCCTGATCCATGGCCTCGGGGGCGGCAAGCGTCTCGTGGCCGTCGACCGCAGCGGCGTCCGAGGCCAAGGAGTCGGCGCCAGCCGACGCCGACGGCGCCGAAGCTTCGCCGGTCCGCGCGCGGCGCTCTCGCAACTCGTCGACCAGAGCGCGGATCGCCGCGACTTCCTCGACCGCAGGCGGCGGATAGATGCCGGCGGCGAACTGGTGCAGCATGCCGCGGATGCGCTCGAGCGTGCTTTCGACGAGGTCGAACTGCGGCGCGTCCAGCACCGGCTGTCCGTCCGCTGTCGGCGACTGCAGTTCGTGCAACAGGTCGTCGAGCGGATCGGCGAGTGCCCAGACCGTCTGCAGGCCGACGGTGGCGGTGATGCCCGCCAGCGAATGCGCCGAGCGCAGGCCCTCGGCCGAGGCGGGGCGGGCCGGTTCGAAGCGCCACTCGGCAACGTCGCGCGCCAGCGCGCGCAGCGTGTCGTCGGCTTCGCCGAGGAAGATGTTGTACAGGGCGTGGCTGATCGCCAGCGGGCCGATGCGGCGCAGCTCCTCGCGGGCGGCGCCCGTTTCGGCCATTGCGGGCGCGTCGAGCCCGGCGGCGGTGTCGTCGAGGAATTCGGCGAGGAGGGTTTCGGCGGCCTCCGGCGCCGCGGGCGCTTCGACCTTCGGCTCCGCGACCTGCGGCTCTTCGAGCCGCGGCGTCTCGGCGGCCGGGACACGCGGGACCTCGGGCGCGACGGCTTCGGCCGGTATCGAAAGCGAGTCGATCGCCTGCAGGATGTCGAAGTCGGCCGCCGGCGGCACGACGGCCTTTTCGGCCGGCGGCAGCAGGGCTGCGTCGATCGCGAACGGTTGCCCTTCGCGGACACGCTGCGCCGCCTCGGCGAGCGGCCGCGAATCGATCGCCGACGCCGGGTCGGAGCGGACCCGCTGCAGCCAGTCGGCGAGGATCGCGCGCGCGGCTGCCGCCAGCGCGATGAGGTCGGCGGTGGCGGCGCGTTCCTGCGACAGCCAGGCATTGAACGTCTGCTCGACCGCCCACGCCCCTTCGCCGAACTGGGCCAGCCCCACCATGCGGCTGGATCCCTTCAACGTGTGGAAGCCGCGCCGCACGGTGGTCAGCAGGGCCTGGTCGCCCGGCTTGGCGCGGAGGGCCTCCAGCTGCTGCTCGATCGCCGCAAGCACGTCGGCGGCTTCCTCGACGAAGATGCCGAGCAGTTCTTCGTCGACGGCCGCTTGCGACGCCGGCAGCGCCGCTGCCGGTGCGGGCGTCGCAGGCGCCGCCGTCGTTGTCGGGCCAACGGTCTGCACCAGTCGCGCCGCCAGCTCGGCGCCCGGCTGCTCCAGGTACTGGCGCGCCAGCGCGATCGCCTCGCGGGCCATCGACTTCATCGCTGCGTCGTCGAGCAGGTCGGCGTCGTTGGCCAGTTGCTGCGCCGCCTCCAGCAGCGCGTGGGCGCCATCGAGATCGGCGCTGGCGGCTGCGGCCAGCCGTGCTGCCAGTTCGCGCGCCTTCTCGAGATGGCCGCGGGCGGCGGTCTCGACGTTGTCCTCCGCGACCTCGGCGTCGCCGCCACCGCTGTACACCGGGTACTCGTCGTGCTCGTCGTCGAGCCCGGGCGCGGCGTGTGAAGTCGCCAGATCGGCGTGGAAAACGGCCGCGGCCGGATCCCAGCCGAAGCGGCGGCGCGCGGCGTCGCCTTCGCTGTGCAGCGTCCCGATGAAGAAGCCGACCGCGCCGAGGTTGCCGGCCAGGCGCGCGAAATCCGCGGCGTCTGCCGGTGCGGCCGGCTCGGCATAGCGAGCCACCGTCGCGCGCGCGTCTTCGAGGGCGGCCACCGCGTCGTCGAAGCCCAGCAGCGACATCACGCTGGCCATCTGCTCCAGCGAGCCCACCAGCGCGCCGAGTTCGCCGCGCTCGGCGGGGTCGCGGAAGAAGCGGTCCAGGGGCTGCTCGACCTCACGCAGCAGCCCGGTCAGCTCGGCGATGACCGTCTGCATCGTCAGCCGGTCCTGCGTCTTGCGGGCGAGTTCGCTGAGCCAGGGTTCGACCGTCGCCGGCGCCTGGCCGCGGCGGGCCAGCCGCAGCCGCTCGATCATCGCGCGGGCGCGGCCGTCGAAGTCTTCGTCGAGGTTCGGCAGATCGTCGACCCCGAGATCGACCAGCAGCAGCGCGGTGGCGATCTCGATGGCCAGCGGCTCGCGCAGCGACAGCGGCGCCTGCGGCACCTCGGCGGCGACCTGGCCCACCTCGTTCAGTAGCGCGTCGAAGGACGACAGCTCGAGCGCCGCCGCTCCATCGCGCGCGGCGGCCAGATGCCGGAAGAACGGCGCCGGGTCGGCGCCCGCGGCGGCTTCATTCCAGGCCGACTTGGCCTCGGCCAGCCGCTGCTTCAGGGCGCGGATGCGGTCGGCATCGAGCAGAACGAGGTTGGAGCGCTCGTAGTCGGCCGGCAGCAGGGCGTCGAGGTCGAAGAGGTTGCGCACCTCGGCAATGCGGGCCACCCGCGCGTCGGCGCGGCTGGTGTAGTACAGCGCGTCGACCAGCAGCCGCTCCGCGACCTCGGTGCCGCCCTCGATCAGTCGCCGAAGCTGGAGGTTGACGCGGGCCAGTACGCGCTTCAGCCCGACGTCGACCGGCACCGCGTCGGCTTCCAGCGCGTCGAGCAACCCCCGCACGACCCACCAGAAGGTGCGCGCCAGGCCGCGCTGCGGCAGCTTTTCCAGGTCGTGCAGCGCATCGCGCATGTCGCGGCGCGCCTCCGGGTTGGACGAATCGCGCAGGAAGCGCAGCAGCGCGCCCTCGAAGCGGGCGCGCCGCACGCGCAACTGGTCGGCGGTCATCGGTAGCACGCCCAGGGCGCGCAGCGCTGGCCGCCGGGTCAGGACGGGGAACAGCAGGTCGGCCGGGTGCGCCCGCGGCGCGTTCGATGCCTGCTGCAGCTCGCGATAGTGCGAGAACAGCCGGATCGGCTGGTCGGCGCGGCCGGCGCGCAGCCCCTCGAGGTAGGCCACCAGCGCCCGCAGCGCTTCCTCGAGCGTGCGCGCACCGTCGTCGGTGCACTCGCCGGGTGAGGCTTCCCAATGTTTGACCAGGCGCTCGGTGGCGTCGAGCATGCGGGCCGCGCCCCGCAGGTCGAGCATACGCACCGCGCCAGCGGCCTGGTGCAGCTGCTCGCGCGCTTCGCGCAACGCGTCGCCGTCGGCCGAGCGAGCGAGGAAGCGGCGCACGGCGGCAACGGCCGCCTCGGCGGTGGTACGGATCTCGCCGATCATCCAGCCGAGCGGCGCCGCGTCTGCTTCCGGCGCGATCACCACCTGCGGCATCGTCATGTCGCCCATGTGCGCCTCGCGCTTGCCTCAGGCGACCCGGAAGCGGGCCACCGACTCCTTCAGTTCGCGTGCCAGGCCGGCCAGCTGGCCGATGGCCTCGGTAGCCCGCCGCGTGCCCTCGGTGGTCTGCTCGTTGACGCCGAGCAGGCGCTCGATCGCGTGCGCCACGCCATCGGCCGAGCTGGCCTGCTCCTGCGCGCTGCCGGCGATGCGCTCGATCAGCTCCGCCAGCTGGCGCGAGACGCGGCCGATGTCCGCCAGCGCCTTGCCGGCGGCATCCGACAGCTTGGTGCCCTCGACCACGCCCTGCGTGCTCTTTTCCATCGCCGCCACCGCGTCCTGGGTGTCGGTCTGGATGGTCTTGACCAGCGCCGCGATCTGCTTGGCCGCCTCGGCCGAGCGGTCGGCCAGCCGCTGCACTTCCTCGGCCACGACCGAGAAGCCGCGGCCGGCCTCGCCGGCGGCGGCGGCCTGGATGGCCGCGTTCAGCGCCAGCACGTTGGTCTGCTCGGTGATGTCGGAGATCAGCTCGACGATCTCGCCGATCTCCTGCGAGCTCTCGCCCAGGCGCTTGATCCGCTTCGCGGTCTCCTGGATCTGCTCGCGGATCTCGTTCATGCCGGCGATCTGGTTGTACACGGCACGCTGGCCGCGCTCGGCGGTTTCCAGCGACACCCGCGCCACCTGCGCCGACTCGCCGGCGGCGCGCGAGACTTCGCCGATCCGAGCCGTCATCTGCAGCACGTTGGCGCCGGTGTCCTTCAGCTCGCGGGCCTGTTCCTCGGCGGCGGTCATCAGCTGCGCGGCGACCTCGTTCGCCGCCGACGAGGCGGCATTGACCTGCTCGGCGGCGCCGTTGATCCGGCCGACCAGCCCGCGCAACTCCTCGACCGTGTAGTTCACCGTGTCG
>CALGWX010000195.1 GCA_937936215.1 uncultured Burkholderiaceae bacterium
CGATCGGGTTCTTGAAGAAGCTGCCGGCGTTGCCGATCGCCGCCGGGTCCGGCAGCTTGCGGCGGCGGATCGCCACCACCGCGTCGAAGATCTCGCGCGCGGTGGGCCGGGCGATGCCGCGCGACTTCAGCTCCTGCGCCACGTCGGCATAGCCGGCGACCGGCTCCCAGCGCTTGGGCAGCGCCAGGCGGATCGACAGGATCACGCGCCGTCCGGCCAGCTCGCGCTTGAAGACACTGTCGCGGTAGCCGAAGTCGCACTCGGCGGCGCTCATCCGCACGACGTCCCGCGCGTCGAAGTCCCAGGCTGCCAGCGAGTCGAAGCGCTCGGCCAGTTCCATCCCGTAGGCGCCGATGTTCTGGATCGGCGCGGCGCCGCAGTTGCCGGGGATCAGCGCCAGGTTCTCCAGCCCCGGGCGGTCCATTGCCAGCAGCCGCTCCACGGTCGCGTGCCAGTTCTCGCCTGCGCCGGCCTCGACGATCCAGGCATCCGCCGTGTCGCCGACCTCGCGCAGCCCCGGCACCTCGACCTTGACCACCAGCCCGTCGAAGTCGCGCGTCAGCAGCAGGTTGCTGCCACCGCCGAGCACCAGCCGCGGCAGGCCGGCAAGCCTCGGCTCGGCCGCCAGTGCGGCCAGCTCATCGGCCGACTGCACGCGGCAGAACCACCGCGCCCGCGCCTCCACGCCGAAGGTGTTCAGCGCGCGCAGCGAGAACCGCTCGTGCAGGGCGGGCAACATGGAGCGGGGCAGCCGGCGGTTCAGCGGATCGCGTGCGCGGCGTGCTCGGCGCCGGCGCGCGGCGCGGCGCCGCGCCACCAGCGCGCATAGATGCGGGCGGAGAGCACGTGCATGGCGGCGCAGCGCAGCTCGAGGTCCTCGCGCATCTGCGCGGCGTCCTGCACGGCCGGGCCGCCGGTGGCGGCGCGCTCGGCCTGCACCTCGTCGTACCAGGTCTCGTCGCCGCTCCACAGCCGCACGATGGCCGGCGTCGCCTCGCAATGGAACTGCATGCCGATGTGGGCCACGCCGGCGTGCTCGACGACGAACGCCTGCTGCGCGCACCAGCGGCTGGTGAGGAAATTGGTCGCCCGCGACGGCAGCGTGAACGTGTCGCCGTGCCACTGGAAGACCTCGATCTCACCGGCGACCGCGCCGAGCCACTCGCGCGCCAGCTGCGGCTGCGCGATCGCCACCCGGCCCCAGCCGATCTCCTTGACCGGGTTGCGCTCGACGCGTCCGCCGAGCGCCTTGGCCAGCAGCTGCCCGCCGAGGCAGTGGCCGATCACCGGCACGCCAGCGGCCACCGCCGCGCGCAGCAGTTCCAGCTCGGGGCCAACCCACGGCAGCGGATCGTTGGCGCTCATCGGTCCGCCGAGCGAGCAGATGCCGGCGAAGTCATCGGCCGCTGCCGGCACCGCCTCGCCCTCGTCGAGCCGCAGCAGCCGGTAGTCGATGCGGTGCTGCCGCAGCCAGTCCTCGAAGAAGCCGGGGCCGACGTCGCCGTGGTGCTGCAGGATGGCGACCGGGCGCCTGGTCGCGTTCATGCCACCGACTTGACCCGCCGCGTCGGCGCCAGCAGCTCGCCGAAGCGGGCGCGCACCGCGCGCTCGATGCCGGCCGCGTCCAGCCCGACGCTGGCCAGCAGCTGCTGCGCGTCGCCGTGGTCGACGAAGCGATCCGGCAGCCCAAGCACCAGCAGCGGCACCTCGATGCCCAGTTCCGCCAGCAGTTCGGCGCAGCCGGCGCCGGCGCCACCGAGGGCAGCGTTTTCCTCCACCGTCACCAGCGCGTCGTGCGTGCGTGCCAGCCGCTCGATCAGCTCGCGGTCCAGCGGCTTGACGAAGCGCATGTTGGCCACCGTGGCGTCGATCGTCTCGGCCGCGGCCAGCGCCGGGTGCAGCATCGTGCCGAAGGCGAGGATCGCGATGCGGCTGCCGGCCGGGCGGGCGCTTTCGCGGCGCACCTCGCCATGGCCGATCGGCAGCGAGACCAGGTCGCGCTCGATCGCCACGCCGACGCCGTTGCCGCGCGGATACCGTACCGCCGCCGGCGCCTCGTGCCGCAGCGCAGTGGTCAGCATCGCACGGCATTCGTTTTCGTCGGCCGGCGCCATCACGACCATGTTCGGGATGCAGCGCAGGTAGGACAGATCGAACGCGCCGTGGTGGGTGGCGCCGTCGGCCCCCACCAGCCCGCCGCGGTCCAGCGCGAAGACCACCGGCAGGTTCTGCAGTGCCACGTCGTGGATCAGCTGGTCGTACGCGCGCTGCAGGAAGGTCGAGTAGATGGCGACCACCGGCCGCAGGCCCTCGCAGGCCAGCCCCGCCGCGAAGGTCACCGCATGCTGCTCGGCGATGCCGACGTCGAAGAAACGCCCCGGAAACTCGCGCTCGAAGCGCACCATGCCCGAGCCCTCGCGCATGGCCGGGGTGATGCCGACCACCCGCGAGTCGGCCGCGGCGATGTCGCACAGCCAGTCGCCGAAGACCTGCGTGTAGGTGGGCGCACCGCTGGCGGCCGACTTCCTGATGCCGACGTTGGGGTCGAACTTGCCCGGACCGTGGTAGAGCACCGGGTCGGCCTCGGCGAGCTTGTAGCCCTGCCCCTTGCGCGTGACCACGTGCAGGAACTGCGGGCCGGACAGCTGGCGCAGGTTCTGCAGCGTCGGCACCAGCGCGTCGAGATCGTGGCCGTCGATCGGGCCGATGTAGTTGAAGCCGAACTCCTCGAACAGCGTGGCCGGCACCACCAGGCCCTTGGCGTGCGACTCGAACTTGCGCGCCAGCTCGAACAGCGGCGGCAGCGGCTTGAGCATCTGCTTGCCGACGTTCTTGGCCGCGGCGTAGAAGCCGCCGCTCATCAGCCGGGCGAGGTAGCGGTTCAGCGCGCCCACCGCCGGCGAGATCGACATGTCGTTGTCGTTCAGGATCACCAGCAGGCGGATGTCGTCCATCACGCCGGCGTTGTTCAGTGCCTCGAAGGCCATGCCGCCGGTCATCGCCGAATCCCCGATCACCGCGATCGCATGCCGCGTCTCGCCGCGGTTCCTCGCCGCCACCGCCATGCCCAGCGCGGCGGAGATCGAGGTCGACGAGTGCGCGGTGCCGAAGGTGTCGTACTCCGACTCGCTGCGGCGCGGAAAGCCCGAGATGCCGCCGAACTGCCGCAGCGTGGCCATCGCCTCGCGGCGGCCGGTGAGGATCTTGTGCGGATACGTCTGGTGGCCGACGTCCCAGACGATGCGGTCCTCCGGGGTGTGGAACACGTAGTGCAGCGCGATCGTCAGCTCGACGGTGCCGAGGTTCGACGACAGGTGACCGCCGGTCTTCGACACTGACTCGAGCACGAAGGCGCGCAGCTCCTGGGCCAGCTGCGGCAGCTGCGACGGCGGCAGCCGGCGCAGGTCGGCGGGCGAATCGATGGTCTTCAGCAGCTCGGACATGGTGGGCTCGGCCCGTGCGCCCGGGTTCAGCGCGTTCGGCCGACGATGAAGTCGGCCAATTCTCGCAAACGGCGGGCGCGGCCGCCGAAAGGCGCCAGCGCCGACAGGGCCTCGTCGTGCAACTGCCCCGCTCGCCGCTTGGCGGCGTCGAGCCCCAGCACCGAGACGTAGGTGGGCTTGTTCTCGCGCGCGTCCTTGCCGGCGGTCTTGCCGAGCGACTCGGCGGTGCCTTCCACGTCCAGCACGTCGTCGACGATCTGGAACGCCAGTCCCAGTGCCCGCCCGTACGCAGCGGCGGCCGCGGCCGTCGCCGCATCGGCGCCACCGGCCACCGCGCCCATGTTGACCGCCGCGGCAAGCAGCGCCCCGGTCTTCATCCGGTGCATCCGTTCCAGCTCGTCGAGCGACAGCCGCTGCCCGACCGCCGCGAGATCGATCGCCTGCCCGCCGCACATGCCGCCGGTGGAAGCGGCGTGCGCCAGCATCGACAGCAGCCGCACCCGCGGCTCGGCCGGCAGCGGCGCGTCAGCGAGCACGCGGAACGCCTCGGCCTGCAGCGCGTCGCCGGCGAGCATCGCGGTGGCTTCGTCGAAGGCCACGTGCACCGTGGGCTTGCCGCGCCGAAGGACGTCGTCGTCCATGCACGGCAGGTCATCGTGGATCAGCGAATAGACGTGCACGAACTCGACCGCCAGCGCCACCGCGATGGCGGCGGCACTCGGCGCCTTCGCTTCCTCCGCGCTCGCCAGCTCCGCCGCGGCGAAGGCGAGCAGCGG
>CALGWX010000196.1 GCA_937936215.1 uncultured Burkholderiaceae bacterium
GGCAGGAAGTAGGCGGCGTTGAGCAGGCTCGAGGCCATCAGCACCGCCAGCGCCCATTCCATGCCGGCGTCGAGCGCGCCGAGCCCGAGATACCACTTGCTGACGAAGCCGGCCACCGGCGGCACGCCGATCATGCCGAGCGCGCCGACGGTGAACGCGGCGGTGGTCCACGGCATGCGCCGGCCGACGCCGTCCATCTCGCTGACCTTGTGGATGCCGAGCGTCTCGGCATAGTTGCCGGCGCAGAAGAACAGCGTGATCTTCATGATCCCCTGGTGCACCAGGTGCACCAGGCCGCCGATCGAGCCGAGTGGCCCGAACAGCGCCACGCCGAGCACGATGTACGAGACCTGGCTGACGGTGGAGTACGCGAGCCGCCGCTTCAGGTCGTTCTGCGTCAATGCGCGCAGCGAGCCGTACAGGATCGTCACCGCCGCGGCGACCGCCAGCGGCGCCAGCAGGCCCAGGTCCTGCGCGAACTCGATGCCGTAGACGTCGTAGACGACGCGCACGATGCCGAAGGCGCCCGCTTTCACCACCGCCACCGCGTGCAGCAGCGCCGACACCGGCGCCGGCGCCACCATCGCCTGCGGCAGCCAGCCGTGCAGCGGCGCCAGCGCCGCCTTCACGCCGGCGCCGGCGACCAGCAGCACGAAGACCGGCGCCAGCATCCAGTGCCGCTGCGGATCGAGCGCACCGAGCGCGCCGCCGGCGGTGAACTCGACCGTGCCGGCGATCGCCTGCAGCCAGACGATGCCGGCCAGTAGCGCCGCGCCGCCACCGAGCGTGTAGACGAGGTAGCGGGCGCCGGCGGCGAGCGACTGCGGCGTGCCGCGATGCACGACCAGCGGGTAGGTCGACAGCGTCAGCAGCTCGTAGAAGAGGAAGAACGTCACCAGGTTTCCGGCCAGCGCGATGCCGACCGTGGCGGTCACGCACAGGCTGAAGAAGCCGAAGAAGCGGCTGCGGTGCGGCGCACCTTCGAGGTAGCCGATCGCGTAGATCGTCGTCAGCAGCCACAGCCCGGCGGAAAGTGTGACGAACAGCATCGCCAGGGTGTCGGCGCGCAGCAGCAGGTCGTTGCCGGGCAGCAGCGGCAGCCGCAGTTCGTAGTACTGGCCGTGCAAGACGCCGTAGAGCATCAGGCCGACGAAGCCGAGCTTGGCCACCGCGGCGGCCAGGTTCAGCGTCGTGCGCAGCCGATGGCGCTGCTCGCCGAGAAAGAAGATGACGATCCCGGCGACGAAGGAGCTGAGCAACGCGCCCAGCGGCAGCAGCGAGGTGGCGGTCAGCGCATCCATGCGGCGAGCGGCGAAGCCAGATCCAGGTGCGCGAGCAGCGTGGCCGAGAAGAGGCCGCCGAAGGCTGCGAGCAGCGCCAGCGCGAAGGCGGCGGCGCCGAGCGTCGCCGGCATCGGCCGCGCGTCGTTGGTCTCGGGCTGCGGCAGGAAGGCTAGCCGCAGCACGCGGAACACGTAGGCGGCGGCCAGCAGCCCGCCGGCGAGCAGCACGATCGCCCAGACCCACTGGCCGGACTCGAGCGCCGCGCGCAGCATCTGCCACTTGGCGGCGAAGCCGGCGCTCGGCGGCAGGCCGATCAGGCTCGCGCCGGCCAGCCCGAAGGCGAACACCGCCAGCGGCTCGCGTGCGGCCGCACCGCGCAGGGCCGCCAGGTCGTCGCGTCCCGCCGACAGCACCAGCGCGCCCGCGGCAAGAA
This sequence comes from uncultured Burkholderiaceae bacterium, assembly GCA_937936215.1. Taxonomy (GTDB): domain Bacteria; phylum Pseudomonadota; class Gammaproteobacteria; order Burkholderiales; family Burkholderiaceae_F; genus JADJWR01. The sequence goes on from CALGWX010000196.1 coordinate 1,717, forward strand.
ACATCGCTGCCTTGGCCAGCCCGTGCGCCAGAAGGTGCAGCACGCCGCCTTCGAGCGCCAGCGGCGCCTCGCCATAGAGCAGCGCGAAGACGAGGAAGAGGTAGCCCACCTGCGCCACCGTCGAATACGCGACCAGCATCTTGACCTTCTTCTGCGCCAGCGCCGCCAGCGAGCCCCACAGGATGGCCGCTGCTCCCACCAACGCGAGCCCGTCGGCGGCGGCGCGCGCGTCGAACGCCGGCGCCCACAGCAGCCACAGCCGCAGCAGGATGACGAACGAACCCTTGATCACCAGCGCCGACAGCAGGGCGCTCACCGGCGTCACCGCCCCGCCGTGCGCCGGCGGCAGCCAGAAGTGCAGCGGCGCCAGCGCCGTCTTCAATGCCAGCCCCACCGCGATCAGCGCCACCGCCAGCACCGTCGCGGCGCCGGATGACAGCCGCGCCGCGATCGCGTCGACCGCCAGCACCCCGGTGGCGCCATAGAGCATCGCCACCGCGAGCAGGAACAGGTTCGAGCCCACCAGCGCCGCCAGCAGGTAGCGCAGCGAGGCCGCCAGCGCCGCCGGCTTGCCGCTGAGCGCCGCTAGCCCCACCGCGGCGAGCCCCAGCAGTTCGAGCGTGACGTACAGGTTGAAGAGGTCGGCCGACAGCGCCACCGCGTTCATCGCGCCCCACAGCAGCCAGGCCAGCGGCCAGAAGGTGGCGGCCTCGCGTGCGCCGCGCTCGAAGTAGGCGTGCGCGTAGGGCAGCACGCCGGCGTAGACGGCGGCCGACAGCGCCAGCAGCGCCACCGACAGGCCGTCGGCGACGAGCGCGATGCCCAGCGGCGCCGCCCAGCCGCCGAGCGTGTAGCGCAGCGGCCCGTCGCTGGCCGCGGCGGCGATCAGCGCCACCGGCGCCGCCGTC
>CALGWX010000197.1 GCA_937936215.1 uncultured Burkholderiaceae bacterium
AGGCCCGATTCGAGCGTGATCAGCCGCGCGATCTCGTCGCGCCGCGCGGCGACGATCTCGCCGGCCCGCATCAGGATGCGGTAGCGGTCGTGGCGGGAAAGGCGACTGCGGAAGTTGCGGCCGATGGCGATGGCCCGCCGCACGTCGTCGACGGTGGCCATCGCCACGGTGGCGATGACCTCGCCGGTGTACGGATAGCGGACCTCGAAGTGGCGCTCGGTGGCCATCTTTTCGCCGGCCAGGCGCAGCCGCTCGTGGCGGACCGGGGGCAGGGCGGCGGTCATCGGGAGGCCTTCTGCGCGCCGTTCAGCGCCAGGTCGAAGGCGTCGAAGTTGCGCCAGCGGCGGCGGGCGTCTAGCCCGTCGATGCGGCGGTTGAGCACCAGCGGCACGCGCTGTTCGGAGATGCCGCCGTGCGAGCGCAGCGGCAGCTCGAGCTGGGACAGGTCGTGCCGGTCGCGGCTGGTGCCGAGCACGACGCTGCGCTCGGAGACCACAACCAGGTCGCCGATGCGGTCGGCCGGGAGCTCGAAGCGCGCCGCGGCGGCCTCGCGCGGCAGCACGACCTCGATCCCCGGCATCGCGGCGAGCTTGGCGCCGACGAACTCCGCTGCGTCGGCTGGCAGGTAGACGGTGGCAAACGAGCCGAGCGCGCCGTGGTGGACGACATACGGGTCGGTGATCGGCAGGATCACCCGCGAGCGCTCGGCGCCGAGCCAGCGGTCGAGCAGGTCCTGCAGGTAGATCACGTTCGGCGAGGCGTCGAGCTTGACCTTGGAATTCATGCCGTGGTCGGCGGTCAGCGCCACCACCGCGCCGGCGGCGTCGAACTGCGCCAGGTAGCGGTCGAGCATCGCGTAGAAGCGGTTGGCCTCCGGGTCGCCGGGCGCGTGCTTGTGCTGCACGTAGTCGGTGGTCGACAGGTACAGCAGGTCGGGGCGGCGGCTGGCGAGCAGCCTGACGCCGGCGGCGAAGACGAACTCCGACAGCTCGGCGCTGTAGACGTCGGGCACCGCCATGCCGACCAGCGCCGGCACACCGCCGATGCCGTTTTCGGCCTCAGTGGCCTGGTCCGCCTTCTCCGACGAGAAGCAGATGCCGCGCATGCCGTGGCCGAGCAGGCGGCGCAGCTTGTCCTTGGCGGTGACCACGGCGCAGCGGGCGCCGGCGTCGGCGAGCGCCGCCAGGATGGTCGGCGCCCGCAGCCACTTCGGGTCGTTCATCATGACCTCGGCGCCGGTGGCGACGTCGAGCAGGTAGTTGCCGCAGATGCCGTGCACCGACGGTGGCGCGCCGGTGACGATCGACAGGTTGTTCGGGTTGGTGAAGCTCGGCACCACGCAGTCCGCGACCAGCGCCGTGCCCTCGCGCAGCCAGCGCTTCATGGTCGGCATCAGGCCGGCGGCCACCGCCTGCGCGATGTAGTCGGGCTCGCAGCCGTCGACGCAGATGACGACGGTGGGGTTGGCAGGGGCCGCGTAGCGGCGGCCGTTGACGGTGATCATGCGTTTCCTTTGCGGCCGGCACGCGCGCGCGCCGGCGCGGCGACCGTCCCCTGGTTGCGCAGCATCCGCTGCTTGCTCGCCTCGGCGTGCTCGAACAGGGCGCGGCCGGCGGCGTCCGGGTTGCCCGACAGCAGCGCCTTCAGGATCTGCCGGTGCTCGGCGGCCGAGTGCGTCAGCGCCTGCTCCTCGCTGAGGTTGCGCCGGCGCGCCAGCGCCAGCTCCTTGACCAGCCGCCGGTACAGCGAGGTCATCTTGCGGTTGCCGGCGAACTCGACCACGCGCTCGTGGAACTCGAGGTTCAGCAGGTGGTACGCATCCGCATCGCCAGCGCGCGCCGCCTGCTCCATGCGCTCGACGATGCCGCGCAGCGCGCGCGCCTGCTCGGTGCCGAGGTTGCCCGCCAGGCGGCGTCCGGCCAGCTCGTCCATCGCCGCGCGCAGGTCGAAGATCTCCGCCGCCTCGTCGAGCGGGATGTCGCGCACGAACACGCCGCGGTTCTTCTCCTGCCGCACCAGGCCGGCTTCCTCCAGGCGCCGGAACGCCTCGCGGATCGGCCCGCGCGAGACGCCGAGCCGCTCCGCGAGCAGCGCCTCGGTGAGCTTCGCGCCCGGGGCGAGTTCGCCGGCCAGGATCAGGCGCTCGATTTCCTGCTGCGCGGCGGAGGCCAGCGACTCGGTGCGCAGCAGGGCGATGGTCGGGTGCGGCAGCACGACGGCGCTGCCGCCAGGATCGCGGTTCGACATGGCGGCGAAGTGTAGGGCGGGCAGTGCAGATTGTCGACAATCTGCAAGAAACAATTGACGCTGCGCGCGTCGCCTCCCTAGACTGCCGCGCCAAGGGAGACAACGCTGCCGCGGCGGGACGGCGGTGCGGCGAGCCGCCGCGCCAGCGTCACCGCGCTGTCATCGGAGCCGGCGACACTGGCGGATTGCCGGCCGCTGACGGACGACAAAGGCAGCCGGGCGATTTGCCGCGCCTTACCGTTTTTCCACTCAAGGAGGATGTCGCACATGTTCCGTCGACTGCTAGCCGCTGCCCTGACCGCCGCGGTCGGTCTGCTTGCCGCCGGCCCGGCGCTGGCGCAGAAAACGCAGCTCACCGTGTACACCGCGCTGGAGACCGACCAGCTGAAGGCCTACCAGGCCGCCTTCGAGAAGGCCAACCCGGGAATCGAGATCGTCTGGGTGCGGGACTCCACCGGCATCATCACCGCCCGCCTGCTGGCCGAGAAGGCCAACCCGAAGGCCGACGTGATCATGGGCGTGGCGGCGACCAGCATGGCCATTTTCGACGCCGAGGGCATGCTGCAGCCGTACGCGCCGGCCGGCCTGCAGCGCATCGCGCCACAGTACCGCGACCCGAAGAACCCGCCGGCGTGGGTCGGCATGGACGTGTGGGGGGCGACGATCTGCTTCAACACCGTGGAGGCGGCCAAACGCAACATCCCGAAGCCGGAAACGTGGAAGGACCTCACCAAGCCGGTCTACAAGGGCCAGGTCGTGATGCCGCACCCGGCCTCCAGCGGCACCGGGTTCTTCGACGTCACTGCGTGGCTGCAGCTGTGGGGCGAGAAGGACGGCTGGGCCTACATGGACGCGCTGCACGAGAACATCGCCCAGTACATGCACTCGGGCTCGCGGCCCTGCGCTGCGGCGGCCAATGGCGAGTATGTGGTCGGCATCTCGTTCGAGTACCGCGCCAACCGCGAGAAGGCACAGGGCAAGCCGATCGAACTGGTGTTCCCGAAGGAGGGTCTGGGCTGGGACCTCGAAGCCGTTGGCATCCACCGCGGCACCAAGAACCTCGCCGCGGCGCAGAAGCTGCTCGACTGGGCGATCTCCGACGAGGCGATGGGCCTTTATGCCAACAACTTCGCCATCGTCGCCGTGCCGGCGTTGTCCAAGCCGCTGCCGAACGTGCCCGGCGACTACGCCAGCCGGCTGGTGAAGAACGACTTCGCCTGGGCCGCCAAGAACCGCGACCGCATCCTGGCCGAGTGGAGCAAGCGCTACGAGAGCAAGGCGGCGCCGAAGTAGCGTCGCGGCCATCGGCGCGCGGGCCGTCCCGGCTCGGATGGCCCGTGCGGCCTGGGCAATCTCCGAGCGCTTCAGGTGTCGCGACGCGGGCGATCGGGATGCGGCAGGCAACTGCCGGCATGCCGGCGCAGCGGCACTGGTCTGCTGCCGTCGCGTGCGGCGCGATCGTTGTCAAGGCCATTGGCGAAGATGAGGCGAGCGCCATGGCTCGCTTGACGCCGGACGCGGTGGGGCGCCGCGCGCGGGCGAGCGCCGCCGCTGCCGGGTCGCGCTCCGGCCCTCACGACTGCGCGGGCGCTGCGGCGCCCTGACGTGGCGAGCCCGTGTCGATGAGCGGTTCGGCGACCGCCGCCCCCGAAGCGCTGCGGCTCGAAGGCATCCACAAGGCCTTCGGCAGCTTCGTCGCGCTGCGCTCGGTCGACCTGTCGATCCAGCGCGGCGAACTGGTCTGCTTCGTCGGCCCGTCGGGCTGCGGCAAGACCACCCTGCTGCGGATCATCGCCGGGCTGGAGGCGCAGACGCGCGGCCGCGTGATCCAGAACGGCCGCGATGTCTCCACCGCGCCGCCGGCGGCGCGCGACTACGGCATTGTGTTCCAGTCGTATGCGCTCTTTCCGAACCTCACCATCCGCGACAACGTCGCCTACGGCCTCGTCAACCGCCGCCGCGGCCGCGCCGAGATCGACGCCCGCGTGGCCGAGCTGCTGGCGCTGGTGGGCCTGCCGGACTCCGGCGGCAAGTACCCGGCGCAGATGTCCGGCGGCCAGCAGCAGCGCATCGCGCT
>CALGWX010000198.1 GCA_937936215.1 uncultured Burkholderiaceae bacterium
GTCGATGTGCATGCCGCGCGCCAGATACGCCTCGACGTAGGTGAAGCCGTTGGCGAGCGTGAACGCCAGCTGCGAGATCGGGTTGGCGCCGGCCTCGGCGATGTGGTAGCCGCTGATCGACACCGAGTAGAAGTTGCGCACATTGTGGTGGACGAACCACTCCTGGATGTCGCCCATCACCTTCAGGCTAAAGTCGGTCGAGAAGATGCAGGTGTTCTGGCCCTGGTCTTCCTTCAGGATGTCGGCCTGCACGGTGCCGCGGACGTTCTCCAGCACCCAGGCGCGGATCTTGGCCGCTTCGTCGTCGGTCGGCTCGCGGCCGTTTTCGGCGCGGAACTTGTCGAGGTTCTGGTCGATGGCGGTGTTCATGAACATCGCCAGGATCGTCGGCGCCGGGCCGTTGATGGTCATGCTCACCGAGGTGTTCGGCGCCGTCAGGTCGAAGCCGGAATACAGCACCTTCATGTCGTCGAGCGTGGCGATGCTCACCCCCGAGTTGCCCACCTTGCCGTAGATGTCGGGCCGCTCGTCCGGCTCGTTGCCGTACAGCGTCACCGAGTCGAAGGCCGTCGACAGCCGCTTGGCTGGCATGCCTTCGGAGAGCAGCTTGAAGCGGCGGTTGGTGCGGAACGGATCGCCCTCGCCGGCGAACATGCGGGTGGGGTCCTCGTTTTCGCGCTTGAAGGCGAACACGCCAGCGGTGTAGGGGAAGCTGCCGGGCACGTTCTCCAGCAGCAGCCACTTCAGCAGTTCGCCGTGGTCTTCGTAGCGCGGTAGCACGACCTTGCGGATCTTGCTGCCGGAAAGCGAGGTGTGCACCAGCCGCGTGCGCACCTCCTTGTCGCGGATCTTGACTACGTACTCGTCGCCGGCATACGCCTTCTGCATCTGCGGCCACATGTCGAGCAGCTTGCGGCTGCGCGCGTCGAGCTTGGCGTCGCGGTCGGCGGCGAGCAGCTCGAGGTTGCGGTTGTCCTCCTTGCACTCGCCGGCGAGCAGGTGCTTCGCCGCCAGCAGCTGCTGCCGCTCGCGGGCGATCCTGGCCTGCTCCAGCGCCCGCTTCTTGTAGGCGCGCACGGTCTCGGCGATCTCGGCGAGATAGCGCACGCGCTTCGGCGGCACGATCGGCACCTGGTGCGTCGAGTGGCGCGTATGCACGCGGGGCAGCTTCGATTCGCCCGCCTTCAGGCCCAGTTCCTTCAGCTTCGGCAAGATGGCCTGATAAAGCGCGGTGACGCCGTCGTCGTTGAAGCGCGCCGCCATGGTGCCGAACACCGGCATTTCCTCCGGCTTCTTCGCGAAGTCGCCGCGGTTGCGCTGCACCTGCTTGGCGACGTCGCGCAGCGCGTCGGCCGCGCCCTTGCGGTCGAACTTGTTGATTGCCACGAAGGTGGCGAAGTCCAGCATGTCGATCTTCTCGAGCTGGCTGGCGGCGCCGTACTCGGGCGTCATCACGTACAGGCTGGCGTCGACATGCGGCACGATCGCCGCGTCGCCCTGGCCGATGCCCGAGGTCTCCACCAGGATCAGGTCGAATCCGGCCGCCTTGCAGGCGGCGACCGCCTCCGGCAGCGCCTGGCTGATCTCGCTGCCGCCCTCGCGGGTGGCGAGCGAGCGCATGTACACACGCGGCCCCTTGCGCCAGGGGTTGATGGCGTTCATGCGGATGCGGTCGCCGAGCAGCGCGCCGCCGGTCTTGCGCCGCGACGGGTCGATCGAGATCACCGCGATCGTCAGTTCGTCGTCGAGGTCGAGGCGGAAACGGCGAATCAACTCGTCGGTGAGCGAACTCTTGCCGGCGCCTCCCGTGCCGGTGATGCCGAGCACCGGCGCCCGGGCGGTGTCGGCGTTTTTCTTCAGCGCCTCGCGCAGCTTCGGGTCGCAGGCGCCGAGTTCGAGCGCGGTGATTGTCTGCGCCAGCGCCCGCCAGCGCTTGCCGAGATCCTCGTCGCGCAGCGCCTCGATCGACTTTGGCGCCAGCGGCGAAAGATCGACGTCGCAGGCGGCCAGCATCGAGCCGATCATTCCCGCGAGGCCCATTTTCTGCCCGTCCTCGGGCGAGAAGATGCGCGCCACGCCGTAGTCGTGCAGCTCCTTGATCTCCGCCGGCACGATCACGCCGCCGCCGCCGCCGTAGACCTTGATGTTGGCGCCGCCGCGTTCGCGCAGCAGGTCGATCATGTACTTGAAGAACTCGACGTGCCCACCCTGGTAGGAACTGACGGCGATGCCCTGCACGTCCTCCTGGAGCGCGGCGGTGACGATCTCCTCCACCGAGCGGTTGTGGCCCAGGTGGATGACCTCCGCGCCCATGCTCTGCAGGATGCGGCGCATGATGTTGATGCTGGCATCATGGCCGTCGAACAGCGCCGCGGCGGTGACGAAGCGCACCTTGTGGGTGGGGCGGTAGGTGGCCAGCTGCTTGATTTCGGAGAGATCGGTCATGGCGCAGGCTCCGCGGGTTGCGGCCGCGCGGGCCGCAGGGCTGCGAGCTTAGCCGGTTGGTGTCGGCCGACCCAAGCGCAGCGCGGTTTCAGCGGCACCGGCGCACTACGGCGCTACTGGCGCCGAGCGGCGGCGCGGCGATGCAGGCACCGAGCGGCCGACGGGCGCATCGGCTGGGCGGCGGCGCGACCGCAAAGACGCCGTTCGGCGGCCGGGCGCATCGGCCCGGCGCGCTGTGCTGCGGCAACGCTGGCCCGTCGCGGCCCGCGCCATGGCGCCCCCGCGTGGCGCGCTCAACCGGCCAGCGCCGGCGTTGCGTTGGCCTTCGGCGGTGGCGGCGACGGCGGCGACGGCAGCTTCCAGGTGTCGCGCACGAGGTCGATCAGCGCGCGCAGCAGCGGCTCGTCACGCCGCTCGGCGGCGCAGACGAACCACAGCGTCGTGCGCAGCCGCGCCCGCTCCCAGAGGCAGATCTCGCCGGAGCGAAGGCGGGCGCGCGCCGACTGCTCCTGCATCAGCGACAGGCCCACGCCGGAGACGATCAGCGACTCGATCACCGATTCCTCGTCGGCCTCGACGCGGCGCTGCGGCGGCTCCACGCCCTGCTGCTCGAACAGCCGCGTCACCAGCCGGTTGTGGGTGCTGATCGCCGGCGTCAGGATCCACGGCAGCGCCGCAATCTGCTCCCAGTCGGCGCCCTCGATGCGGCTGGCCCACGCCGCCGGGCCGGCGACGCAGTAGACGAAATCGCGCAGGCGAAGCGCGAAGACGTCGCGCGGCGCATCGCCGAAGTAGAAGCTGGCATCCAGCCGCCCCTCGCGCACGCCTTCGAGCGCCGCCCCCGACACTTCGCGGTGCACTTCGAGTTCCATGCGCGGGTGCCGGGCAACCGCCGCCGCCAGCAGGTCGCCGAGCCGGATCGCCGCCGGGTTGCTGACCGTGCCGAGCCGCAAGGTGCCGGCCACCTCGCCCTGCAGTTGCCGCGAGGCGCGCTTCAGTTCATCGGCGGCCGCCAGCACGCGGCGGGCCAGCGGCAGCAGTTCCCGTCCGGCGGCCGTCAGCACCATGCCGGCCGAGGTCCGCTCGAACAGCCGCACCTCGAAGTCCCGCTCCAGCGCCTTGATCTGGCCGCTGAGCGCCGGCTGGCTGACGTGCAGCCGCTCCGCGGCGCGGGTGAGGTGTCCCTCTTCCGCCACAGCGGCGAAGGCGCGCAGCTGGTACAGCTCCATGAACGTAACGACACAAGTGACTGACGCCGCATGATATTGCGGCGCAGCAGCGACAAGGCCAGAGCGATTCGTCTAGCTGATACTAAGCATTTGAAATTTAGATTTTATTTCTCCGGTCTCGGCCATTATCTTGTCGCTGTTGCGCCGCAGTACGCGGCGCTTGCGGAACGAAGGAGCCGACGATGAACGCCCACGCTTACCCCAGCCGGACCAGCCACCTGCATTCGATGCGGCGGATCGCCGACGCCCAGCCGCGCGTCGTTGACAGGTACGCGTTGTCCGAGTCCAACCTGCCCCAGCCCGCCTTCAAGCGGCCGGCGGCGCCGGTTGATGCCGGCCCGCGCGGCTGGCTCGGCGTCATCGGGCGATCGATCGTGCGCGCCGCGCGGCGGATCGGCCGCGCGGTGGTCAAGGCGCGGATGGCCCAGGCGCGACGGCTCATCGCCCTCGAAAGTTCGCGCATCGAGCGCACCGACTCGCCGCCGGCCCGCGATCCCAACCGGATCGGCGCGCGCTACTACTGAAAGCGCACCGCCGCGCCGCTGCCGCCGGATCGAGCTGACCGGCAGCCGCGGGGCTTCGCCAAGCTGGGCACGGCGCGGGATGAGCCGCGTCTCGGAAACCAGCGTCAGCGCTCGGGTCAACGCATGCGAGGACTTGTCATGGGCAGCCGAGACGATGCCGAGACTGACCCCGGCGGACCTTCCGGGGCACAGGCGCGCTGGCTCAGCCAGCGCCGCGCCGAGTCGATGCGCGCCCTGTTTCCGAAGCGATCGGCCTGGCGCGCGGAACCGGCCTACTACGCCGAACTGAATGCGGTGTTCGAGGCGCTTGGGCAGACCACCTGCCCCGCCGAGCTCGAGCGCGCGGTGCGCGAGGTCCAGCGCCGCCGCCAGCCTTGGGCATAGCGCGCGAGGCTTTGCGCTTTCCGGCCGACCCGTGCTAGCGCAACGCCGGGCGCGGCCTGGAGTAGCGCCACCATCACAGCCAGCGGGCCGGCCGTCCGTCCGAACGGATGAGCCTCGATGGCCGAACGGATGACTGCATTCTGGGGATCAGCCGCCGAAAGGACAGGGACAGGCAGAAGCGCGCAACTGCACGTCGCAGGACGCGCTCGAGAGGATCCCGATGGGTTTCGCCACGATCGAAGAAGCGGGCGCCGAGCCGCTTTTCCCCTGCCCCCTGCTCGACAACCTCGGCAGCACCAATCTGATGGTCGTCGACTGGTTCGGGCTGTTGGAATCCAATGTCACGCCCAACGGCCTGGCGCCGCAACCACCGGCGGAGCCGGCAGTGGCCGCGGAAGGCGCGCCGCCACCGGCCGACGCCACGCAGCCGGCGGCGAGCAAGCGCAGCGAGCCGCGCCGTTGATGCGCTGCTGGCGCGCGGCGCTCCCGCCCCTGGGGCACCGCGACGTCACGCCCGCGTGATCAGCAGCGCGTCCGGATCGATGGGCGCCAACAGCGGCTGCGCGTCGGCCGCGACATCGAGCCAGCGCGCGTAGTCCGCTTCGCGCAGGATCACCGGCATGCGGTCGTGCAGCGGCACGATCGCGGCGCTGGCAGCGCAGGTGACGATCGTGAAGCTGGGCACCCCCTGGCCGCTGTCGCGGTCCTGCCACCACTCCCACAGTCCCGCGAGCGCAAACAGCGGCTCGTCGCGCAAAGCGATGCGCCACTTCAGGCGCTGCCCCTTCTCGCCGCTCCACTCGTAGAAGGCATTGACCGGCACCAGGCAGCGTCGGCGGCGGAACGCCTGGCGGAAGGCCGGCAGGCTCGCCACCGTCTCGGCGCGGGCATTGATGCAGCGGTTGCCGAACTTCAGGTCCGGCGCCCAGCCCGGCACCAGCCCCCAGCGCGCGAGCAGGCACTCGCGGCCGCCGTCCGCAGCGCTGCGGACGATCGGCGCCTGCTGCGTCGGCCGCCAGTCGGCGTTCGGCGCGAAGTCGGGCACCGCGGGCACCTGGAACTTGGCGCGGATCGCCGCCGGGTTGTCCGACAGGTCGTAGCGGCCGCACATGGTGTGCCGAGCCGATGCTCAAAGGCCGTAGCGCGACCGGATCACGGCCAGCGTGGCGGCGCGGGCCGCGGCGAGGTCGGTGCGGCCGTCGACGTTGAACGCCAGGTCGGTCAGCAGGCCGTCGCGCAACGAGTAGATCCAGCCGGTGACCGTGAGATCGGCGTGCCGCCGCCAGGCCTCCTGCACGGTGACCGACTCGCAGACATTGGCAGCCTGCTCGAGCACGTTGAGTTCCGCCAGCAGGTTGACCTTTTCCTCTTCGGCCGGCAGGGCGTCGAGCAGCGTGTCGTAGCGGCCCTGCACGTCCTGCAGATGGCGCAGCCAGTGCGCAGCGAGGCCGGTGGCGGAATGCCGCAGCGCCATTTTCACGCCGCTGCAGCCGTGATGGCCGACGACGATCACGTGCCGCACGTGCAGCAGGTCGACCGCGAAGTCGATCACCGCCAGGCAGTTCAGGTCGGTGTGCACGACGAGGTTGGCCACGTTGCGGTGGACGAACACCTCGCCCGGGGCCAGGCCGGTGATCTGGTTGGCCGGCACGCGGCTGTCGGAGCAGCCGATCCAGAGATACTCGGGCGCCTGCTGGCCGAGCAGCTTGGAGAAGTACTCGGGGTCGCGGCCGCGTTCGCGCTGCGCCCAGCGGCGGTTGTTGTCGAGCAGCCGTTGCAGTCGCTGGGTCATCGGGGTCGCCCGCGGGCGGAGGGCCTCCGCTCAGGATAGCCCCGCCGGGGCCGGCCGGCGCGGGTACGACGCGTTAGCCTAAAAAGCGCAGTTGCGAAGGGGCTGCAAATCCAACCCGCGATCGGAGAACGGGAATTCGCTCACTGCGCCTTCACCCCACAGGTCACTGCGCCGCGGTTGCTGCAAACCGCTGAAAACCCGCGCCGTTGCTTGCGCTCCGGCGATCGAGGCACCCCTGAACTGCGGTTTTTAGGGTTAGATTTGCGACGGACCTGAGTGGACTGCCGGAGGCTCGTCATGGACCGCGGAGAACTCGCCGACCTGCCGTGGCGGCTGCGCCGCAACCGCGTCACCCGCCGCGACGTGCTGTGGTTGTTCGGCGCCGGTGCGGCGGCGAGCCTGTCGGGCTGCGCCACCTCGCCGGTCACGGGGCAGCGCATCCTGGTCGGCATGAGCGAGGAGGAGGAACGGCAGGTCGACCGCCAGGTCGCGCCGCACCAGTTCTCGCAGGACATGGGCGCGATCCAGGACGACGCGGTCAACCGCTATGTGGCGAGCCTCGGTGACCGGATGGACGACCTGACGCAGCGGCCGAACATGCCGTACTCGTACCGGGTGCTGAACGCCAACTACATCAACGCCTACACCTTCCCGGGCGGAGCGATGGGCGTGACCCGCGGCATCATGACCGAGCTGGGAAGTGAGGCGGAACTCGCCGCGCTGCTCGGCCACGAGATGGGCCACGTCAACGCCCGCCACGCCGCGCAGCGGCAGGGGCAGGCGATGCTGGCGCAGGCAGCGGTGGTGGGCCTGGCGGTGGTGACCTCGGCAAGCGATTCGTCGTGGGGCGGCCTGGCCGTGCTCGGCGGCCAGATCGGCGCCAGCGCCCTGCTCGCCTCGTACTCGCGCGACAACGAGCGCGAGGCCGACGCGCTCGGCCAGGACTACATGGTCAAGGCGGGTTATCCCGCCAGCGGCATGACGCAACTGCACGGGCTGCTGGTGCGCGAGTCGAAGGAAAAGCCGTCGCTGCTGGAAACGATGTTCTCCTCGCACCCGATGAGCAGCGAGCGGCTGGCCACGGCGCAGCGGCTGGCGGAGACGAAGTACGCGGCGAGCCTGTCGGCCAACCCGCAGCGCGAGCGCTACATGGACAGCACCGCCAGCCTGCGGCGCCTGAAGCCCGCGATCGACGCCTGCAAGAACGGCGAGATGGCGATGGCGCGCAAGCAGCTACCGCAGGCGCAGCAGCACTTCGCCGCGGCGCTGAAGCAGGCGCCGCAGGATTATCCGTCCAACCTGCTGATGGCGCGCTGCCTCGCCGCCCAGGGTCGCCGGCAGGATGCGCTGCGCTATGCCGACGCGGCGCGGGCGATCTACCCGCAGGAGGCGCAGGCGCACAAGCTCAGCGGCACGCTGCAGCTGGCCAACAAGAACCCGGGGGCCGCGGTGCAGCACTTCGAGCAGTTCGACCGTCTGCTGCCGGGCGACCCCGGCATCGCGTTCCTCAAGGGCGTGAGCTACGAAGGCGCCGGCACCTCGCGGGCGGCGGCGGAGAACTACGCCCGCTTCCTGCGCAGCGGCGGCCAGGGCGAGCCGGCGCAATACGCCACCAGCCGGCTGAAGGCCTGGGGCTACATCCGCTGAACGGAACAGCTGAGGCGGCGCCGTCGCCCGCCGCCCCGCCCGCCATCGATGGCGAGCGGCGCGCGACTCTCATACGGCCCGACGGTGCCCGCATCGCCTACCGCTGCCTGCCGGCGCGGCGGCCCTGTGGCAAGGCGCCGATGCTGCTGCTGCACGGCCTGGCCAGCAACCTGACGCGCTGGTCGGAGTTCGTCAGCCGCACGCGGCTGGCCGACGAGCGCGACCTCGTCCGCGTCGACCTGCGCGGCCACGGCGACTCGGCCACGCGCGGCCGCATCGGCCTGGAGACCTGGTGCGACGATCTGCTGGCGCTGCTCGATGCGCAGGGCGCGCCCCGGGCGGTGTGGGTGGGCCACAGCCTCGGCGCGCAGGTGGCGTTGTTCTGCGCCGCGCGGGCGCCGCAGCGGGTGGCGGGGCTGGCGCTCATCGACCCGGTGTTCCGCCCCGCGCTGCATGGCCGCTGGAGGTGGCTGGCGCGGGCCGCGCCCCTGCTGGCGCTCGCCGCCAGCCTCGTGCGGGCGCTGAACGCCGTGGGCCTGCGCCGGCGCGAGCTGCCGCCGCTCGACCTGCGCGCGCTCGACGAACTGGCACGCGCCTCGCTGGGGTCGCCCGCGGCGGAGGCGCAGTTCATCCGCCGCTACAGCTCCATGCGCGCCGACCTGCGCACCTTTCGCACCGTGCACTACCTGCAGGAGCTGGTGGAGATGTTCCGCGACGTCGCTGCCCCGGAGCGCATCACCATGCCGACCCTCGTGCTGCTGTCCACCGGCGCCACGTTCGCCGACTTGGCGGCGATGCGGTCGATCGCGGCGCGCTTTCCCCGCGGCGAGGTGCGGACCATCGACTGCCATCACTGGCCGCTGACCGAGCGGCCCGATGAGGTGCGGCAGCTCATCGAGGCTTGGTGCACCGGCTTGCCGTAGCCGCTGGGCCTCGCGATCGGCGGGCCGGCGGCCGGCCGCGTCGGTTGTCCGCAGCGCCACCGGCGCGGCCGAGTCCGATGCCCAGTCAGCCAGCAACAACCGCCCGCGTCGGTTGCCAGACGCAGCGGCGGCGGCAAGAATCCGCTTCGCCCCATAACGACTTCACAGGGAGACCCGCCGATGCCACTGCCCGCCGCGCGCCGCCGCGCGCTCCATTTCGTTTGCTGCGCCGCCGCGGCCATCGCTGTTGCCGGCTGCAGCGGCGGCGACGGTCCGCGCAATCCCTCCGATCCGAAGCCGCTGCCTGCCGGCACCGCGGCCGAGATCCGCCGCACCAGCTTCGGCATCCCGCACATCATCGCGCGCGACGAGAAGGGTCTCGGCTACGGCATCGGCTACGCCTACGCGCAGGACAACTTCTGCGTGCTCGCCGACGAGATCGTCACCGTCAACGGCGAGCGCAGCCGTTACTTCGGCCCCGACGCGACCAACATCTACCAGCGCAACAACCTGCGCATGGACTTCTACTTCAAGCTGATCAACGACGACGCGGCCGCCGACGCCTTCTGGGCGACACAGAGCGCCGACGTGAAGGCGCTGTTCGAGGGCTACGTGCTTGGCGTCAACCGTTACTTGAAGGAAAAGGGCGTCGGCGGGCTGGCCGCCGATTGCCGCAACCAGCCCTGGGTGCGGCCGATCACCACCCGCGACATGATGAAGCTGGTCCGCCGCATGGGCGTGGAGGCGAGCGGCATGCAGTTCATCGACGCGATGTTCGCCGCTCAGCCGCCGGCGGTGACCTCGGCCTCGGCCGCGCCGCGCGGCAAGCCCGCCACGCAGATGGCGCGCGCGGCCAAGCTGATGCTCGCCGCCACCGACGGGCCGCTGTCGAAGGCGCACTGGGATGACCTGCGCGAGCGCTTCGGCAGCAACGCGCTGGCACTCGGGGCCGAGGCCACCGACACCGGCCGCGGCATGCTGTTCGGCAACCCCCACTTCCCGTGGTTCGGCATCCTGCGCTTCTACCAGATGCACCTGACCATCCCGGGCAAGATGGACGTGATGGGCGGGGCCCTGAACGGCTTTCCGGGCATCAACATCGGCTTCACCAACGAGTTCGCCTGGAGCCACACCGTCAACACGTCGGCGCACTTCACGCTGTACGTGCTGCAGCTCGACCCGGCCGACCCGACCCGCTACGTCTACGACGGCCAGATGCGCGAGATGGTGCGCAACGTGCTCACCGTGCAGGTGCGGCAGGCCAATGGCTCGGTGGTGCCCGTCAGCCGCACTTACTACAGTTCCTCGCACGGGCCGATCGTGGTGATCCCGGGGCAACTGGCGTGGGACCGCGCCATGGCCTTTGCGATCCGCGACGCCAACCTCGAGAACACGCGCCTGGTCGAGTACTTCCACCGCGTCAACAAGGCGAGGAACCTCGCCGAGTTCAGGACGGTGGTGGAGACCGTCGTCGGCAATCCCTGGACCAACACCATCGCCGTGGACCGCGGCGGCACCGCCTACTACGCCAACGTCACCCCGGTGCCGCACGTGAGCACCGCCAAGGAGCAGGCGTGCGTCGCGCCGCCATTTAAGCCGCTGATCGCCGCCAGCGGCCTGTTCGTGCTCGCCGGCTCGACCTCCGCCTGCGAGTGGACGATCGACCCGGCGGCGCCGCAGCCGGGGATCTTCGCCGGCAAGGACCTGCCGCAAATGACGCGCCGCGACTTCGTGCACAACGCCAACGACAGTTCGTGGCTCACCAACCCGGCGGCGCCGATGACGGGCTTCCCGGCCATCGTCAGCCGCGACGGCTACGAGCAGAACGGCCGCACCCGCATGGGGCTGGCGCAGGCCATGGCGCGGCTGGCCGGCACCGACGGCCGCCCTGGCAACAAGTTCAGCATGGAGGCGCTGCGCGAGATCGTGCTGTCCAACCGCGTCTACTACGCCGAGGTGGCCCTGGCCGACGCCGTCGAGGTGATGTGCGCCGGCAGCCTGTCGCACACCGTCGACGGCCAGACGGTCGATCTCACCACCGCCTGCAACGTGCTGAAGGCCTGGGACCGCCGCTCCGAGCTGGAAAGCGTCGGCGTGAATCTTTTCGAGGCCTTCTGGACCCGCGCCCGCTCCTCGTCGATCTGGGCAGTGCCGTTCAACCCCGCCGACCCGGTGAACACCCCGCGCGGCGTCGTCAAGAACAACCCGGCGGTGACAACCGCGCTGCGCGACGCGCTGGCGCGCGCCGTGATCAGCCAGGCTTCAGCCGGCATCCCGATCGATCGGCCGTGGTACTGGATCCAGCTGGCGACGAAGAACGTGCCGCTGCCGATCCACGGCGCCGACGGCAACCTCGGCAACTACAACGCGATCCGCAGCGCCCCGATCGGCAGCCGCCTGCCTGGCGCCCGCGCGGTGACCTACGGCACCAGTTACATCCAGACCGTGACCTGGGACGACGAGAAGCCGCTCGTGGGCGCCTTCCTCAGTTACTCCAACTCGACCGACGCAACGTCGCCCTACTACGCCGACCAGACCTACCGGTTCTATCTCAAGGACTGGATCCGGCTACCGTTCACGAACTTCGAGGTCACGACCGACCCGAACTTCTCGTCGATCGTGATCAGCGAGTAGCGGCCGCCCTCGGGCGGCAGGCGCAATGGAGCGGCCGGGTGCCGCCCCTTTTTGCTTTCGCAGCGCCGGCGATGCCCGCCGCCGAGGCGATGGCCGCGATGCCCGCCGCCGAGGCGCCGGCCGACGGCGGCCGCGGCGGCCGCCGTCGAATCCACGCCGCGCTTCGCGTGGGGGCGCTCGCTCCGCCCGCCTGGCGCCACCCTTTCGGCCCACGCCCCCGTCACCCGCGCGTCGGCTCCTCGCCCCCGACTCCTCCGTTCGACCCCCGGGGCGGACGGCGGCCCGGCGGCGCCGCGCTTCGGGGGGGACGGTCAGGCGCCAAAGACGAAGCGCGTGCCGGTGGAGGAGCGGATGAACCGATTCGGCATCTCGGCCTGGACGATGCCGATGAATGCCTCGCCCGAGCAGTGCATCGGGATGACGACGTCGGGGTTCAGCTTCTTCAGCTCCATCGCGGTCTGCCGCTGGTAATCGATGGGATGCGGGGCCAGGTGAAAGCCGCCGAGGACGGCGTGAACCCTGTCGGTGCCGGCCACCCGCATGGCCGCCCGCACCGAATTGACGATGCCGCGATGGCCGCAGGAGGTCATCACCACCAGCCCCCGATCCTTGACGAGGAAGGCCGTGGCCTGCTCGTGCTCGAAGTCGTCCGGTACCACCGTGAGGTTGCGCTTGGCCTCGGACAGCTTCTCCGGCGCGCAGCCGAGCGCACCCTGCATGCCGACCGCCATCCGCGTCGGCGACAGCACGCGCTCGAACGACTCGTTGGCGATCCGGCCAGTGGTGAAACCATGGTCGGCGATCACCGACGGCCGCTCGGCGAAGGTCACCGTCAACCCCGCGGCGCGGATCGCCTCGCGGTCGAGCGCGCCGAAGCTGCCCGCCTCGCCCGGCACGTTCAGTTCGCGGCTGCAGAAGCACTCCTCGCTGCCCAGGTAGAACGGCAACCCGTTTCTGAGCTTGCCCTTGTTGGCGTCGAGAAAGCCAACCAGGCCGCCGAAATGGTCGAAGTGACCATGCGATAGCGCCAGCGCGTCGAGTTTTGAGGCATCGATGCCGGCGAGCAGCAGGTTGTTCAGCAGCGCTTCTGGCGTGTAGCCGAAGTCGAACAGCACCTGCCGCGTCTCGCCGCCGCGCGTCGACTCGATGTGCAGCGCCAGCCCCCACTCGTTCTGCAGGGTCCGGCGCGGCGGCGTGCGCGGCGCCACCGCAAACCCCAGCCGCTGCACCTGCACGCCCGCGATCGTTCCGCCGCGCTCGAACGCGTGGTGGTACGAGTCCGTCACCACGCGCACCGCGACGCGGTCGACCACCGGCACCTCCGCGGGCGAGGCGATCGGCTTCGCCTCGGCGACCCGGCCGGCGAACAGCCCGCCGGCGGCGAGCGCCGCGAGCGAACCGACGCCGGCGCGGAACAGCCTGCGACGCTGCGGGCTGCCCAGATAGCCGCCCTGATCGAGTCCGGAATGGGTGCGGTCCATGCGCGTCTCCTCGCTTGTCGTTGGTGTGCGCGGCAATCTGCGGCGGGCAGCGGGGCCCTGTCAAGGCAGCCACCCACGCCATCGCGGGGAAGAGTGACGGACCGTTTCGCGGCGACGACCCGCATGGGCGCTTCGCCAGGCGAGGCCAAGCCAAGAAACGGGCGCCGAGCGTGTGACCCGCAACGGCCAACTTCGCCTCGCGCCAAGGCGCCCTATGCTTGCCGCCATGGACGCGGATGCGACGGCGGAGGTGATCGTCATCGGTGCCGGCATCGCCGGCGCCTCGGCGGCTTGCGAGATCGCGGCGCGTCGCCGCGTGCTGCTGCTGGAGCGCGAGAGCCAGCCCGGCTACCACACCACCGGCCGCTCGGCAGCGCTGTTCACCGAGACCTACGGCAACGCGGCGATGCGGGCGCTGACGCGGGCGAGCCGGCCCTTCCTTTTCGAGCCGCCGGCGGGCTTCGCGCCGACGCCGCTGGTGTCTGCGCGCGGCACGCTGCTGGTGGCGCGCAGCGATCAACTGGCCGCCTTGCAGCGCGCCTTCGACGAGTGCTCGCGGCTCGTGCCCAACCTTCAACGCTGTTCGGGCGAGGAAGTCCGCCGCCGCGTGCCCTGCTTCGCCGCCGACCAGGTGGCCGGCGGCCTGCTGGAGCCCGACGCGCGCGACATCGACGTGCACGCATTGCATCAAGGGTACCTGCGGCTGATGCGCGAGCGCGGCGGCCGGCTGCTGTGCAACGCCGAAGTGCGGGCGCTGGCGCACGACGGCCAACGCTGGCGCGTGGCGACCGCCGCCGGCGAGTTCGCGGCGCCGATGGTCGTCAACGCGGCGGGCGCCTGGGCCGATGAGATCGCCGGGCTGGCCGGCGTGGCGCCGATCGGGCTGGTACCCAAGCGTCGAACGGCGATCACCTTCGATCCGCCCGCCGGCGCAGCGATCGCCGACTGGCCGGCGGTGATCGACGTCGACGAGCAGTGGTACTTCAAACCGGAGGCGGGCCGGCTACTCGCCTCGCCGGCCGACGAGACGCCCTCGCCGCCCTGCGACGCGCAGCCGGAGGAACTCGACATCGCGGTGCTCGTCGACCGGCTGACGACCGCCACACTGCTGCGAGTGTCGCGCATCCATGCCCGCTGGGCCGGGCTGCGCTCGTTCGTCGCCGACAAGTCGATCGTCGCCGGCTTCGACGACCGCGCGCCCGGGTTCTACTGGCTCGCCGGCCAGGGCGGGTACGGCATCCAGACCGCCCCCGCGGTGGCGCGTGCGGCCGCAGCGCTGATCGAAGGCCAGCCGCTGCCGGCCGACCTTGCCGATCTCGGCATCACGCAAGCGGCGCTGTCGCCGCGGCGGGCCGGGCTTGGCAACGCCCAGGCGGGCGCGTGCGCCGCGTCGCCAGCCCGCGCCCCGGCACGCGTGGCGGAGCGAGCAGGCGCGTGCGCCGCGCTCCTTTTGGCTTGCCAATGCGCGTCGCGGCAAGGGGCAAAGAATGAACAGCGCTAGCGGGCAGCCCGCGCGGCCGCGCATCCCGGCGGCGATCTGGGCGCTGGGCTTCGTCAGCCTGCTGATGGACGTCTCCTCCGAGCTGATCCACAGCCTGCTGCCGGTGTTCCTGGTCGCGTCGCTGGGCGCCAGCGCGCTCACGGTCGGCCTGATCGAAGGCGCGGCCGAGGCCACGGCGCTGATCGTGCGCGTCTTCTCCGGCGTGCTCAGCGACTACTGGGGCCGACGCAAGCCGCTCGCGGTGCTCGGCTACGGCCTCGGTGCGGCCTCGAAACCGCTGTTCGCGCTGGCCACCGGCAGCGGCCTCGTGCTGGCGGCACGGCTGATCGACCGCGTCGGCAAGGGCATCCGCGGCGCGCCGCGCGACGCGCTGGTGGCCGACCTCGCGCCAGAGGCGGTGCGCGGTGCCGCCTTCGGGCTGCGCCAGTCGCTCGACACGGTGGGCGCTTTCCTCGGGCCGCTGCTGGCCATCGGCCTGATGCTGCTGTGGGCCGACGATTTCCGGGCCGTGTTCTGGGTGGCGGTCATCCCGGCGGCGGCGGCGGTGCTGCTGTTGGTGCTCGGCGTGCGCGAGCCAGAGCGCGAGTCCGGCCGGCCGCTGGTCAACCCTATCCAACGCGAGCAGTTGCGGCGACTGCCGCGCGCCTACTGGTGGGTGGTAGCCGTCGGCGCGGCGTTCACGCTGGCGCGCTTTTCGGAGGCGTTTCTCGTGCTGCGCGCCACCGAGGGCGGGCTGCCGATCGCGCTGGCGCCGCTGGTGCTGGTGGCGATGAA
>CALGWX010000199.1 GCA_937936215.1 uncultured Burkholderiaceae bacterium
TGTAAGTCGCGCCCTTGACCGGGCAGGCCGGGATGCACGGCGCCTCGTCGCACTGATTGCAGAACAGCGGCAGGAAGAAGCGCTTCCCGCTCGGGTACTCGCCGCTGTCGTTGATCGCTACCCGCGAGCGGAAACTGCCGAACGGCACCGCGTTTTCCATCTTGCAGCTCACTTGGCACGACGTGCAGCCGACGCAGCGGCGCAGGTCGATCAGCATGGCGTAGCTCTTGGCCATCGTGGTTCCTCTGGGGCCTTGGGGTTGATTGCCTGACGAGGAACCTGGGCGCGGTCGAAGCCGCGCTTGTGCGTTGCGTTAATCGCGGCTCAAAGGGTGCGGGCTCGTTGGAGCCGGCGTCGCAGACAGGGCAGAGGCTCTTCGGAGCGTGGCCGCCGCCTGCTCGCGACGCTTGTGAAGCGCGCGGGCCCGAACGGGCGGCGAGTCAGTGAACCCGGCCGATGAGCTTGGTCCGGCGGTCGACGCCCGCCTTCTTCATGATCCGGGCGACCTGATGCTTGACGGTGTACAGGCTGACGCAGCGCCGTCGCGCGATCTCCTTGTCGCTGAGCCCTTCGGTCAGCAGATCGAGCGTCTCGCGCTCGACGTCGCTCAGCGTCTGGTGCAAGGCCTGGTCGACCAGGTGATGAGGTGCCGCGAGGGTTGTCGAGCGAGGTGCCGATACCGCGGCGCGCGCCGCATCGATCAGCCGCTCGTCGAGCGGCTGCGCCAGCCTGCCGAAAGCGAGCGCGATGCCGAATGAGTCCATGGTGCGAACGACGTGGGCGATTCGCTCGCGCCGGGCATGGCGAAACACGACGTCGTGCAGGTCGACTGCCGGGCCCAGCCGCAGCCGGTCGGCGAGATCGGCCAGGGCAGCGTCCTTCAACCCGTCGGCCCGCACGGGCTGCGCCGCCGAGCCTGGCCCGAGACGGAACCATGCGGCGAAGCCGATGCCATAGGCCGACTTGAGGTAAGCCGTCGCGGTCTCGAAGTACTGCTCGTCTCCTTCAGCGGCGCCGCGCAGGCCACTGAAAAATGCGGCCGCGATCGGCGTGGCGGCGGCATCCAGCGGACGCAGTCGCATCGCCAGCATGCCGGGCGCCGCACCGATGCCCACCGGCAGCACTTCGCAGAGCACGGGAACCCGGCCGCCGTCGGGGCGGGCGATCTGCCACAGGCCGCGTTCAGCGCAGCCCAGATAGACCTCGAGGGCGTTCCAGCAGCAGCACGGCCGTCCATCCTGCGGCGCCGGGGGCAACAGCAGCGCGCCGCATGGCGCGGCGGCTGCTTCTTCGCCGCACAGGGCCGTGAAGGCGCGGCTGCGAAAGACGATCTCGCGGCTGCGGTTGACGACGATCAGCGGCTCGGTCAGTTCGGCGAGCAGCTCCAGGACCAGGGCATTCGCTTCGGACGGCATCGGCGCCTGCAACCGGTCGACGCGCAAGCGTATCGGTTTGCCGCAGCGCGGCGCTGATCCAGCGCAAGCGGCTTATCCCGGACCGGCCCTGCGCCAGACCGTCGGCTGGCCAGCGGCCGGCGGTGGCGGTGACTGCCGGCCTGGCGCTCGCGAACAAGCATCAAGGCGTACCGAGCGCAGGCGCGACCGCGACGCGCCTGCTGTCCGCCGGCCGCAACGCGGCTACTTCGCGCCGAGCTCGATCGGATAGTCCTTCTGATCGGCTGGAAAACGCCTGTACGGCGCGATCAGTTTGTCATCCTTGCTCCAGCCCATCATTCCGTACTGTAGCCCGCGCGCGTTGTAGCCGAGGATCGACAGCAGGTAGCTGGTGCCCACGGCGGTCTGGCCGTTGGTGTCGGCGACGACGATGCGGCGGCCGAGCGGCAACTTGGCGAGGTTCGCCGGCTCAAAAACGTTCGCAAACGGGATATTCACGGCGCCCGGAATATGGCCCTTGGCGTAGTCCTCGGGCTTGCGGGTGTCGATGACGAACGGGTCGTTGGCCGGGTTGGCGTCGGTCAACATCTCCTGGACGCGCTCCGCGGTCATCGACACCGTGTTATCAGCCATCTCGACGGCATCGCCGCGGGCGATCAGGATCTCGACGAGCGTCGCCTTGCCGGTGGCGATGACTGGGCGGGCCCAGGTCACGGCGGGCATGACCGGCTTGGCATCGACCGGATAGTTCTGCTGGGTTTCCGGAAAGCGCGAGGCGGGGCCGAGCGCGACGTCGTTGCGCGTCCAGCCCATGGTGCCCCATTCGAGCTGCACCGCGTCGTAGCCCATCAGCCGCAGCACGGCGGCCGTGCCGACGGCGCCGGTGCCGGTGTAGCAGTAGGTGACGATGGTCTTGTCCTTCGGCGGCAGCTTGGCAATGTTGGCTGGCTTCCAGAAGGCGCCGCGCGGGATGTTGATCGACCCCGGAAGGCGCGCCTTGGCGTAGTCGCCCGGCGCGCAGACGCTGATCAGCACGGGGTCGTTGGCCGGGTTGCCGTCGTTGAGCAGCGCGTACAGGCGCTCGTTGCTGATGAAAAGCGGCTTGCCGCTTTTCATCAACTGATCGGCGGCGGCGGCGATCCGGCTCGACTCGTCGGCGGGCGGCGCCGAGGTGGTCGCGGTCGTCGCGCAGGCGAGCAGTGCGGCCGCCAGCGTTGCGGCGACCGACCATCGAACAAGGCGTTTGAACATGAGCCTCTCCTTGAAGAGGCACCCAACATATCAACGCCGGCGAATATGTCGTTGCGCTGCGTCAACGGCGAAGGCGATGCGTTGCGCGGTTGCTGCACGGACCGCAGCCGGCGTTTGCGCCACGGCACCGGGCCGTCGGTGTCGTCCGGAATCCGTCCGTTGCGGCGCGCGGATCAACGCCGCCGGCGACGCAGCCGCCAGCCGGCTGCCAGCAGCAACCCGACAGCGGCCAGGGCCGCGCCCCACTCCGCGGCGGCGCGGATGCCGCCGGCCGACTGGCTGTCCGCCAGATGGGCCACGATCACGCCGCGCTCGCCTGCTTCGAAGCGGGCCCCGTTCACGTACTCCATGCGCAGCAGCACGCTCCACCAGCCGAGCCGGGTGTAGCGGTGGTCGCGCAACGCCTCGGGCCCGTGACACGCCCCGCAACGCGACTCGACCAGACGCACGCCGAGCGGGCGCGCCGCCAGCCGCGCCTCCTCCTCGCGCCGCGCCTGCTCGGCTGCGGCCTCGCGCTCGCGCTCGGCAGCCTCGGCGCGCTCGCGTTCCCGCTGCATGCGTTCGAGTTCGTGCGCCCGCTGCGCGGGAGTCAGGCGCGTCGAGCCCGTTTCGTAGTCACTCGATGACATCTCGGCCGCGCCGGGCAGCGGCGCAGCCGACAACAGCAGAACAATGGTCGCGGCGATGCCCCAGGCTGCGGCCGCGGATCGCACCGGAGCGAGGTAAAGGTTGTCCGCCAGGGGCGCAACGGCGCGGCGCGAGTCAGCCGGCGCCGCCGCCGGCGGCCGCCGGATCTTGCCGCGCTTCGCCTTGCAGCCAGGCCGTGTGCAATCGGGCGAGCAGCGCGAGGTTGACGAACGGCGCGCCGCCGGTGCGGCGGGCCGCGATCGCCGCCGGCAGCGGCCGGTCCGGATCGCCGAGTGACGGCAGGAACAGGTCCGCCCGCGAGAAGTCCTGATCGAGCGTGCAGAAGGTCGGCGTGGCCACGACGAACAGGCCAGCCGCATGGGCCGCGGTGACGCCCTTCGCCGAATCCTCGAAGGCGATGCAGGCGCCGGGGTGCATCTGCAGCCTCTGCAGCACGTAGCGGTAGATATCCGGCGCCGGCTTCGGTGTCGACACGACATCGCCGGCGGCGATCACCTGAAACTGGCCAAGAAGGTCGGTGCCCAGGCCGTAGGCGAGCAGTGCTCCAACGCTTTCGGCGGTTCCGGTCGTCGCCACGGCGAGCTTCAATCCGGCCTGCGCGGCCTCCTCGATCAGGCGGCGCACCCCGGTGCGCAGTCGAACGCGACCGGACTCGACCAGCGCGTTGTAGGCATCGACCTTGGTCCGATGGATGTCGGCGATTCGATCGGCGATCGCGCCTTTCTTCGCCGCCGGGAGATCCAGCGACTCCAGATGCAGCCGGATGCGTTCGCGGCCGCCCGAGACGCGCGCCAGCTCCGCATAGGTGTTGCGGTTCCAGTGCCAGTCGAGACCATGCACCCGGAACGCTTCGTTGAACGCCAGCCGGTGCGCTTCCTCGGTGTCGGCGACCGTGCCATCGACATCGAAGATCAGCGCCTGAAGTTCCATGTCCACCTCCCGTGCCGATCGCGCCAGGCCTCGGCCCGCCGTCTCCTACCGCACGAGTCGGTCGGTCGCCTCCCGCAGCACCGCCGCCAGTTCGGCGTAGACGCCGGCAGCCGGATGTCTGGCCGCCGCCTTGGTGCAGGCAGCGTACAGCGGTTCGGTCCAGTGCGACACGAAGCCGTCGCTGAACTCCCGAGCCATCGCCAGCGCATCGTCATCGCCGGCGGCCCAGCGGCCGAGCAGCGCGGCGATGAACTCGAGCTGGATCGCCACGTGATCGGGCAGGTCGCGAAACGACTCGCGCTGCGCGAAGCCGGCAGTGGCGTAGCACTGCGCCATCATCTGCGCGCTGACGCCCGCCAGCCCGCCTTCGAGGTAGATGCCGGTGTTCAGGGTCACCGGCACCGGTGGCACGAGGAACAGGCGGCTGTATTCGACCAGCCAGGGTTCGCCGGCCAGCGGGCCGCCGGCGACTTCGCGCAGCGACTGCTCGGCCGCCGCGGTGTCCAGAGCGAGCGCGCCGCCGAGATCTGCGAGATCGGCGGCGAGCGGTTCGCACCAGTTTCGGGTGGCGAGCGCCGCCGGCGGCGGCGCGAAGGCCGCCGCCAGCAGCACGAACAGGTCGGCGAGGTCGGACGCCTGATCGGCGCCGGCCGGCGCCGGCTCAGCGGCTGTCGCCAAGACGGAAGCGAGCGGCGCCGAAGGCATAGACGGCGTAGGCGAGGAACGCCGCGGTGAGGAGCAGCACCCACTCGGTCGCCGACGGCGCGTACTCGATCAGGCCATGCACCCACGAGCCCTTGAACAGCGGCACCAACTGGCCGGTGATCACGAACTCGTACTTGCCGATGAACAGGCCGACGATCAGCAGCACGGCGGGAATCAGCTTCGAGCCGCCCTGGGCGCCGGTGGCCAGCATCACCAGCGCTACGACGAGGGCGACCACCTGCAGCCAGAACAGCGGCGAGGCCGCCACCCGTTGCCAGACCTGCATGCCGTCGAGGTTGCTCGCCAGTCCCATCGCCATGCGGCCGAACAGGAACAGCAGGTGCACGACGATCAGCAGCACCGCCAGCCGCGACATCGTGCCGATCGCGCGTCGGGTCGCGTCGCCGGCGCTGCTGGCGGGAGTCGCCAGCAGCAGAAACGCGATGGCGCCAAGGATGTGCTCGACGATGAACGCCACCGGCAGCTCGCCCGTGTACCAGAACGGCCGCATCGACAGCGTCGCGTACATCATCGCGCCGGCGAACAGCACCACGAGGCCGGCCAGCATCGCGACCACCGAAGTGCCCCTGCCCGGCGACGACGTGCCGCCGCCGGCGAGCCAGCCGAAGGTGAACAGCGCCAGGCAGATCGCGAAGACGGCGATGCCGAGCATCTTCCAGAACAGCGGCGCGTGGACCTGGAAGTTCAGCGGGATCGCGTACAGCGCGCGCAGCGGGTAGGGCAGTTCGAGGAACAGCGCAGCGACACCGCCGACCAGCAGCGCCACCGCAAGCCAGGTCGCGCGGCGCGCGATCGGCTCGAAGTCCCTCAGTCCGAACACCGTCCACAACGACGCGACCAGCACCAGCCCGACCGCGGTCATCAGCAGATAGTCATAAGTGACGATCGGCAGACCCCACATCAGCCCGGTGCTGGTGGCATTGAACGCGGCATGACCGTGCGAGACCAGTTGCCAGATGACGAAGCCGCCGGTGACGACGGCGCCGATCAGCCCGGCGACAACGCCCGCGTTGCTTGCGCGTGGAAGGCTTGCAGCACTCATCGCAGTCTCCTCATGCCTTGTGGGTTTCGCGTGAACTCGGCACCGCCGCGCCGGCGCCGCCGGACAGGTAGTAGACCTGCGGCTTGTTGCCGGTGTGGTCGAGCAGGCGCGTGCCGCGCTTGTCGGCGATCAGCTTGTTGACCTTCGAGGCCGGGTTGTCCAAGTCGCCGAAGTAGCGCGCCTTCGGCGGACACACGCGCACGCAGGCGGGCGTGTGCTCTTTGGTTGCCGGATTGTCCTCGTCCAGATCGGCGACGCCCTTGGGCGCCTTGCTCACCTTGTGGTAGCAGAAGGTGCACTTCGAAACGACCCCCTTGGGCTGGATGCCGATGCCGCGGCTGGGATCGTCCTGCGGACCCTTGTACGGCGGATCCCACTGGCGACCGCCGGTCCCGGGGAAGACGCTGCGGATGTCGGGCTGCACGACGGCCTTCTCGTCGGTGAAGAAACGCACGCCGTACGGACAGGCGACCATGCAGGCCTTGCAGCCGATGCACTTGTTCCAGTCGATCAGCACGAAACCGCCGTCCGGATCCTTGTAGGTCGCCCGTGTCGGGCAGGCGCTGACGCACGACGGGTTTTCGCAGTGCATACACGTCCGCGGAAACCACTTCAGGTTGACGTTCGGATACTTGCCCTCGTGGTAGAAGAGCACGTCCTGCCAGTTTTCGCCCGGCAGGCGGCTGTTCTCCATCGCGCAGGCCGTCGTGCAGGCCTGGCAGCCGGTGCACTTGTCCAGGTCGATGACCATTCCCCATTTCGCCATGGCTGCCTCCTATGCCTTCTCGACCGAGACTTTGGTCGTGTAGTAATTGCACTGGCCGGTGACACGGTCGGACTGGTTGACCGTCACCTCTCCCGAGTGACCCGGCGATCGCGCCTTGGCCCAGCGGCCCATTGCCCAGTGGCCGTGCTCCATCGGGACGACGATGGTGTCGGGCCTCGTACCCTCGTAGTAGCGGCAATAGCCCTCGATCGCGCCGACCGCCGACTTGACGCGCACGCGGTCACCGTCGGCGATGCCGCGCTTCTTCGCGGTGTCGGGATGGATCTCGATGTAGATGCGATCGCGTCCGCCCATGACCGGCTGCATCAGCGAGATCGCGATCGGCATGTTGCCGCTGCGGCCCTCGGCGTGCATCGCGACCTTCGGCGTCGACATGTAGAGATCGCCGCCGCCGGGGTGCTTCGGCTCCTCCCATTGCGGGAACATCAGCTTCGCCTTGTCGCGGCCGGTCTTGGACGCGATCCAGTCGGCGTTCGCTTCCAGCCAGCCGGAGCGGATCTCGAACTTGCCCGACGGCGTCTTCAGCAGCTTGGCCTTGACCTCCTCCGGCGTCATCGGCTTGTTGTAGCCCTTGCCGTCCCACTCGTAGAACTCGCCGTTGCGCTGCTGCCAGAGGTACGGCTTCTTGTACCAGACGCCCTTTTCCTTCCAGCTCTCGAAGTCCTTGACGCCGTTGTCGCCGGGGTTGGCCTCGAAGCCCTTGGCGAGCGCGCGGATGACGTTTTCGCTGTTGCCGAGCGCCTTGTAGTATTCGCCCATCGGCCCCTTGATCCGCTTGCCGATTTCGATCAGCGTGTCGCCGAAGTACTTGGTGTCATAAAGCGGCTTGATCGCCGGTACCCGAAGCTGCGTCATCGGCCAGCCCTGGAACGGATAGGTCGGCGCGTCCTGCAGCCGCTCAAGATACGTGTGGTCCGGCAGGATCAAGTCGGAGAACATCGCCGTCTCGCTCGGAAACGGGTCGGTGGTGATCACGAACAGCTCGGCCAGCGCCTTTTCCCACTCCTGGCCGTTGGGCGCGGTCCAGATCGGGTTGGTCTGGTAAAACATGATCGTGTCAAGCTTGTACGGCTTGCCGGCCAGCGAGTTCGGGCCGAGTTCCTGCAGCATGTTGTTGGCGAGCAGGTAGCCGTCGGGGTGCCCCTTCAGGTCGATGCGCGGGAACTTCTTCCACGGCCCGTTCTTCGCGTAGTCGTCCATGTAGTCGTCGGCGTTCACCGGCAGCGGACCGTAGGCCGGGCCCATCTGGTACGCCAGGCCACCCTTGGCGAACAGCGACCCCACCAGCGCGTTGAGCGTGTGGATCGCCATCGCGTTGTAGATTCCGTTCGAATGCGCATGCGCGCCGCGCTCGAACAGCGCGATCGCCGGCCTCGTGGTGCCGAACTCGCGCGCGGTGGCGACGATGTCGCGCTCGAACAGCGTCGTCACCCCGGCGGCCCACGCCGGCGTTCGGTCCTTCAGTTCGAGGTTCCACCACTCGACCAGCCCCTTGACCCACTTCTCGTTGAAGGCGGCCGGATCGACCGTCTGGCCGCTCTTGAACAGATTGACGCCGTCCTTGAAATCGCCGACGAAGGCGCGGTCCCACAGGCCCTCGGTGAGGATCACGTGCGCGATCGCCAGTGCGAGCGCGCCGTCGGTGCCGGGTTTGATCAACAACGCGCGGTCGCTGGCGGCGAGCGTCGTGTTCATGTGCACGTCGACCGCGGTCACCCGCGTCTTCGGGCTCTTCTCGCCGCGGATGTAGCCCCAGACCTGCATGTTGTGGTTGTACGGCCGGAAAGCTTCCAGGAAGCTGGCGCCGAACATCAGCAGGTAGTTGGCGTTCGTGTAGTCGTAGGAGTTGTACCCGCCGTTGCCGTCGGTGGCCTGCTTGGCCTTGATCGAGCCGTCCGAGCACATCGACGAGTGGCCGATCCCCACGTTCGGGCTGCCGTAGAGCTTGCCGAACGTGCCCTGCAGCCCGGCGCAGGACGCGCCCCAGCCGCGGCCGTAAGCCAGCGCGAAACGGTGGCTCTCGCCCTTGTCGCGCAGCGCGTTCAGCCGCTCGGCCACCGTGTTCAGCGCCTCGTCCCACGAGATCGGCACGAACTTCGGATCTTCGTTGCGGCCTTTCTTCGGGTTGGTCCGCTTCATCGGGCTCTTGAAGCGGTCCGGGTCGTACAACGTGTACGCGCCAAGCGGGCCCTTTGGGCACAACTTGCCGTTGGCGATCGGATGATCGGTGGTGCCGTAGATCGCGTGCACGCGGCCGTTGGTGGTGTACACATCGATGCCGCAGCGCGCCGGGCACTGGTGGCAGATGTTCTTCGTGATCTTCGTCTCCGCCGCGGCCGGCTGCGCTTGCGCCTGCGCGGGGGCAAGCGTCTGCAGCCCGCCGCCGGCGACGGCGCCGGCGGCACCCGTGGCCGCGGTCGCCTGCAGGAAGCGGCGCCGCGTCAGCCGCGATTTGAAGATGCTGTCGGTGATTCCCATGGTTGGCCTCCGGTTGGACTGAGGGGCGGCGAAGCGCTCAATGCCTCGCACCGAACAACTGGGTCATCGCATCGCCGATGAAGCGTTGCGACTTGCGGCAGGCCAGGCACAGCGCCTCGCCCGCCCGCGGCGTGAACGCGTCGCCGCAACCGCTGCAGACCTTCTGTTGGTGGTACACCAGCACCTGTGGCGCCCGCTCGCCGCCGTGCGGCTCGACCGACAGC
>CALGWX010000200.1 GCA_937936215.1 uncultured Burkholderiaceae bacterium
T
The DNA here is from genome assembly GCA_937936215.1 of uncultured Burkholderiaceae bacterium. Lineage (GTDB taxonomy): Bacteria > Pseudomonadota > Gammaproteobacteria > Burkholderiales > Burkholderiaceae_F > JADJWR01. The sequence goes on from CALGWX010000200.1 coordinate 2, forward strand.
GCCTTCCGAAAGCGGCACCAGCGGCAGCCGGATGCCGCCCGGAATGCGGTTCATCCGCGCCAACGCCCACTTGACGGGAATCGGGTTCGGCTCGACGAAGAGCTTCAGGTGCAGCGGCAGCAGGCGGTTGTTCAGCGCGCGTGCGCCGGAGAGGTCTCCGGCCAGCGCCGCCTTGCACAGCTCGCCCATCAGCCGCGGCGCGACGTTGGCGGTGACCGAGATGACGCCGTGGCCGCCGAGCAGCATCAGCGCCAGCGCGGTGTCGTCGTTGCCGCTGTAGACGGCGAAAGACTTCGGCGCGCGCTTAAGCAGGTCCGAGGCGCGGGCCAGGTCGCCGGTGGCGTCCTTTAGGCCGACGATGCCGGGCACCTGCGCCAGGCGCAGCGTCGTCTCCGTGGAAAGATCGGCCACGGTGCGGCCCGGTACGTTGTACAGGATCACCGGCAGGTCGACGGTCTCCGCCACCTTGCGGAAGTGCTGGTACAGCCCTTCCTGGGTCGGCTTGTTGTAGTACGGCACCACCTGCAGCGTGGCATCCGCGCCCACGCCCTTGGCGTAGGCGGTCAGCTCGATTGCCTCGGCGGTGGAGTTGCCGCCGGTGCCGGCGATCACCGGGATGCGGCCGCGGACGGTCTCCACCGCGACGCGGATCAGCTCGCAGTGCTCGTCGTGGTCCACCGTCGGCGACTCGCCGGTGGTGCCGACGGCGACGATGCCGTTGGTGCCCTCGGCGATGTGCCACTCGATCAGGCGCTTGTACGCCTCGAAGTCGAGCGAGCCGTCGTCGCGCATCGGCGAAACGATCGCCACCAGTGAGCCCTTGATCATCGCCATCGCCCCGCCGAAGAAGAGGGTCGCATTCTAATTGCCGCCACGTGCGCGGGCGCCGTGCCACGATCGCCGCGAGTGCCGCCGCCTCGCGGCGAGCCGCGCGGCCCATGGCGAGGCGCACGGATCATCGCGAGGCGCGCGGCCCATCGCGTGGCGCCGCGCCGCCGGGTCGCCCCATGGCGCCGTCGATGGATCGGCCGCCCGTCAGCGATCGGCATCGAGCCGCAGGTGCGCATCGCCCGTGGCGCGCACGGCGCAGATCCTCGATACCCGCGCCGGCCGCGGCAGGCTGACCACGCCTTCCTCGAAAGCGATCACCGCCAGCCGTGGCGCGTAGACCTCGAGCAGCTCGCGCGGCCGCAGCAGGAATGCCGGATTGGTCGGCCGGCCGAAGCGCTCCTGCCCGACCATGAAGGTCTCGTAGATCAGCACGCCGCCGGCGGCCAGCGCGTCGGCCAGCACCGGCAGCAGCGGCCGGTGCAGGTAGTGCGTCACGACGATGGCGTCGAACTGCCGCCCGGCATAGGGCCAGGGGCCGCTTTCGATGTCGGCCTGCAGGAAGCGCACCCCCGTCACGTCGGCGAGCGCGGCGCCGGCCTCGGCGTCGATGTCCACCGCATCGACGGCGCAGCCCTGGGCGGCGAACAGGCGCGCGTGCCGACCGCGGCCGCAGGCGACGTCGAGCACGCGCGCGCCCGGCGGCACGCCGGCGGCGAAGCGCAGCACCCAGGGCGAAGGATCCTCGGCGCCGTGCCGGCGCGGCGGCGTCGTCTCGGCCCGTTCTTCAGCGGCCCGCTCGGCCTGCGCCGCAGGCTTGACGCGTCGGCGCAGCCACATCAGGTGTAGGCGAGCCCCATCGCCTCGCGCACGTCGCGCATCGTCTCCTGCGCCGCGGCGCGCGCCTTGTCGCAGCCGTCGGCGACGATCGAGCGCAGCAGCGACGGGTCGTCGAGGTAGGGCTGCGCGCGCTCGCGCCAGCCTTCCTGCTCGCGCAGCATGGCGTCGATCACCGGCTGCTTGCACTCCAGGCAGCCGATGCCGGCGGTGCGGCAGCCCTGCGCCGCCCAGTCGCGCACGTCGGCCGAGGTGTAGATCTGGTGCAGCGACCACACGGGGCAGCGCTCGGGTTCGCCCGGATCGGTGCGCCGCACCCGCGCCGGGTCGGTGGTCATGCGGCGGATCTTGTCGGTCAGCACCTTGGGATCCTCGCGCATCAGCACCGCGTTGCCGGTGCTCTTGGCCATCTTCTGCCCGTCCAGCCCGGGCACCTTCGGCGTCTCGGTGAGCTTGGCCTCCGGTTCGACAAGGATCACGCGCCGCGTGCCTTCGAGGTAGCCGAACAGCCGCTCGCGGTCACCCATTGACAGGCTGGCGGTCGAGGCCAGCAGCGCGCGGCCCTGCTCCAGCGCATCTTCCTCGCCCCGCTCCTGGTAGCGCGTGCGCAGCTCCATGTACAGCTTGCCGCGCTTGCCGCCGAGCTTCTTCACCGCCGCCTTCGCCTTCTCCTCGAATCCGGGCTCAGCGCCGAACAGGTGATTGAAGCGGCGCGCGACCTCGCGCGTCATCTCGATGTGCGGCACCTGGTCCTCGCCGACCGGCACCATGTTGGCGCGGTAGATCAGGATGTCGGCCGCCTGCATCAGCGGGTAACCGAGGAAGCCGTAGGTGGACAGGTCGCGCTCCTTGAGCTTCTCGATCTGGTCCTTGTAGGTCGGCACGCGCTCGAGCCAGCCGAGCGGCGT
>CALGWX010000201.1 GCA_937936215.1 uncultured Burkholderiaceae bacterium
GGCGATGCGATCGACCAGGCGCTGGATCGGTGGCTTCGCCGCCTGCGCGTCGGCCACCAGCCGAATGATCTTCGCCAGCATGGTGTCGCCGCCGACCGCGGTGGTCTCGACGACGATGCGGCCGGTGGTATTGACCGCGCCGGTGGCCACGCGGTCGCCGGGATGCTTGTCCACCGGCAGGCTCTCGCCGGTCAGCATCGATTCGTCGACCGAGGTCGATCCCTCGCGGATCACGCCGTCGACGGCAATGCGCTCGCCGGGCAGGACGACAACGCGGTCGCCGAGCAGCACGTCGTCGATCGGCACCATCCGCTCCTCGCCATCGCGCAGCACGCGCGCGGTGGCCGGTCGCAACTGGCCGAGCAGGCGGATCGCCTCCGAGGTCTGCCGCTTGGCGCGCGCCTCCAACCAGCGGCCGAGCAGCACCAGGGCGATGACGACTGCCGAGGCCTCGAAGTACAGATGCCCGCCGTGGCCGGCGACCAGCCACAGGTACAGCGACAGTCCGTAGGCGGCCAGCGTGCCGATCGACACCAGCAGGTCCATGTTGCCGGTGCCGGCGCGCACCGCCCTGGCCGCGGCGACGTAGAACCGCCGCGCGCACCAGAACTGCACCGGCGTGGCCAGCAGCCACTGCAGCCAAGGCGGCAGTACGAGATGCACGCCGAATGGGGCGAGCAGCATCGGCGCGACCAGGGGCGCAGCCAGCAGGAGCGCCAGCGCGACGTCGTGCCTCATCGCCGCAGCGGGGTCGGGCGCGGCGGCGGCCGCGGCCGCCGCCGTCGGCGCCGGCACGCGCGCCGTGTAGCCCTCCTCTTCCACCGCCGCCGCCAGCCGCCGCGCGTTGACCAGTCCGCGCACGACCTCGACCCGCGCCGATTCGCTCGCCAGGTTCACGCTGGCGCGCAGCACGCCGGGAACGGCGGCCAGCGCCTTTTCCACCCGCGCCACGCAGCTGGCGCAGGTCATGCCTTCGATGGCCAGTTGCAGCGTCTCGGTCGGCACCTCGTAGCCGGCCTCGTCGACCGCCTGACGAAGCGCTGCCACGTCCAGCCGCGCGCCCTGCACCGTGGCCGACTCGGTGGCCAGGTTCACCGCCACGCTGGCCACACCAGGCACCGCCGCGAGCGCCTTCTCGACGTGCGCCACGCAGGAGGCGCAGCTCATGCCGTGCACCGGCAGGGTCAGGCGCTCGGCAACGACCGTTTCAGGAGCGTTCATCGCGCGCCATTGTCGCGCTTGCGGCGGGTGCACGCAGAAGCCGGGAGCTGAAGCCCTACCGCCACCTTGGCGGCGGTCGCTTGCCGCAACGCCCAGCCGGTGCAACGCGCGCGGGCGGCCCACCATTGGGCGCGGCTGCCGCGAGCCGGTCGCTAGACTGGCCGGTATGGCTGACCGAACCGAACGCCTGCACAGAGCGCCCGCGCGGCGCGCGTGGCCGGCCCAGCCGATCTCGGCGAGGCGCACCTCCGGCGGGCGCTCCCGGGCCGAGCGCGTCGCCCGACCAGCGGCGCCGGCGCGCGCAAATCCCGGCATGGCGCCGCCGCGCCGGGCCCTGCCCACGCGGGTCTGGCTGCCAAGGCGCCCGAGTAGCCAGGACTGCCGCGTTGAGGGCTCACCACCGGGCCACGGCGAAGCGTCGTCGAACGCTCGCCCGCGCGCAGGCCGTGAACCCACGTGACGCGCTGGCGGCGCTCGCTGCTGTGGCCTTTGCCGTGACCGCGCCACCGAACGACCCGCTGCTCGACGCCGCCGCCTGGTGCCTCGTCAACGACGGCGTGATGGGCGGCGTCTCCAGCTCGCGCGTCGCACCGCGCGGCGAGGCGCTTCACTTCTCCGGTGAGATTCGGCTGCAGTTCAACGGCGGCTTTGCCTCGATGCGGCGGTCGTACGTGCCTGCCGCAAATCGCGATGCCGGGGGCTTTGCGGTGACCGCGCGCGGCGACGGCAGCCGCTACCGGCTGCGCCTGTACACCCGCGACCCGGCCACCGGCGGCGAGAACGCGTTTGCCTACCACGCCGCATTCGAAACCCGCGCCGGCGAAGTCACGCGCGCCGAACTGCGCTGGCCGCAGTTCGCGGCGAGCTTCCGCGGCCGGCCCGTGGACGCGCCGCCACTGCGCTACGCCGACATCGTCGGCCTGGGCGTGATGATCACCAAGGCCGATCATCGCCAAGGCCACGGGCCTTTTGAACTCGAACTGCTGCGCATCGAGCCGTTGCCCTGAGCGGGCGCGGCCGGCCGCGCGAGGAGAACCGTCGATGCCTCAACTTGCCCGCCGCGACTGGGTGCCAGCGCCTTGCGAAGACGTGGTCCAGTCGATCGCCCGCTTCACCGCCGGCGCCGATGCCGATGCGCTCGATGCCGAGATCGCGCGCCTGGTGGAAGCGAACCGCGGGATCCACGAGCGCGAGTGCATCAACCTGAACCCGGCCGGCAACGCGATGAACCCGCGCGCCGAGGCGCTGCTCGCGGCGGGGCTGGGCTCGCGGCCGTCGCTCGGCTACCCCGGCGACAAATACGAGATGGGGCTGGAGGCGGTCGAGCGCATCGAGGTCATCGCCGCCGAACTGGCGGCCGAGACCTTCGGCGCGAAGTACGCCGAGATCCGGGTGGCCGCCGGATCGATGGCCAACTTGTACGCCTTCATGGCCACCTGCTCGCCGGGCGACGCCATCATCGCCCCGCCGGCGTCGATCGGCGGCCACGTGACTCACCACGCGGCCGGCGCCGCGGGGCTGTTCGGGTTGCGGGTCCACGCCGCGCCGGTGGACGCGGCCAACTACACGGTCGATGTCGAGGCGCTGCGCGGCCAGGCGCGGCGGCTGCGGCCCAAGCTCATCACCATCGGCGGCAGCCTCAACCTCTTTCCGCACCCGGTGCGCGAACTGCGCGCGGTGGCCGACGAGGTCGGCGCCAAGCTGCTCTTCGACGGCGCCCACCTGGCGGGGCTGATCGCCGGCGGCGCGTGGCCCAACCCGCTCGCCGAAGGCGCGCACCTACTGACGATGAGCACCTACAAGAGCCTCGGCGGCCCGCCGTCGGGACTGGCGCTGACCAACGATGCGCAGATCGCGCAGCGGCTCGACGCGATCGCGCATCCTGGGCTGACCGCTAACTTCGACGCCGCCAAGGCGGCGTCGCTGGCGGTGGCGCTGCTCGACTGGAAGTTTCACGGCCGCGACTACGCGGCGGCGATGGTCGAGGTCGCCCGCGCCCTGGCCGCCGCACTTATCGAGCGGGGACTGCCGGTGTTCGCCGCCGCGCGCGGCGGCACGCAGTCGCACCAGTTCGCGATCGAAGCCGCGCGCTACGGCGGCGGCCAGGCGATGGCGAAACGGCTGCGTCGCGCCAACATCCTCGCCAGCGGCATCGGCCTGCCGGTCGCGCCCGTCGGCGGCGACATGAACGGCCTGCGCCTCGGCACGCCGGAGATCGTGCGCTGGGGGTTCACGGCGGCGGACATGCCCGTGGTGGCGGACTTCACCGCGCGGGCGCTGGAAAGCGACGCGGCGGCGGAGGCGCTGGCCGGGGAAGTGGCGGCTTTCCGCGGCGCGCGCAGAACGCTGAGGTTCGTCCGCTGAGTCGCGCGCGCAGCCGCGCAAGCGGTCCTGCAGGGCGGGCCTTGGCCAAGGCGAGCGCCGAAGTGGACGCGCGCCCCTTTCACTATCGCACTTCGCCCGGCCACGCAATCGGTAAAGCGACCGCGCAAGGACGAATTCCGCCACTCGACCGACAGGAGGCGGCGGCGCTTCTTGCCATTCTGGAGCGCGATGTCCGGGCGTTCGCAGCGCCGCGCCTCACGCCGTTTAGTTCCGTTCTGCGCCGCGAGGCTGGTCCCGGCGGCGACCTTTGATGCCTAACGGGTCGCGCGGTCGATTTCGCGGTCGTCGACCGCCAGCGCGGTGAGTAGGCAGCCCCTATGGGGGCGCGTGATTTTTCCGAGTTGGGCTGAGCCGTCGCCGGTAGTCAGCGCGGTTGCTGCTTGAACTCCCGCTCGTGCAGGAACGCTGCGTGCCGCGGCGCCCGCTTCGTGCGCGACCACTCTTCCAGCATCTCCCACTTCACCGCGTCCAGCCGCTTCATGATCGCCTCCTCGTCGGGGTCGGGGCAGGCCAGTTCGATGCGGTGCCCGTTGGGGTCGAAGAAGTAAATCGAGTGGAAGGCGCCGTGGTCGGTGACGCCGAGCACCGGCACGCCGTTCTTCTCCAGGTGCGCGCGGTACGCCTCCAGCGTGGCGCGGTCCTTCACCTTGAAGGCGATGTGCTGCACCCACGGCGGCGTGTTGGGGTCGCGGCCCATCTCGGGCTTGGTCGGCAGCTCGAAAAAAGCGAGCACGTTGCCGTCGCCGGCGTCGAGGAAGATGTGCATGTAGGGATCCGGCTCCTTGGTCGAGGGCACCTGGTCCTCGGCGATGGCGAGCACGAAGTCCATGTTCAGCATCTTGCGGTACCAATCGACGGTTTCCTTCGCATCCCGGCAGCGGTAGGCGACGTGGTGGATTTTCTCGATCTTCAGCATGGCGATGGCTCCTTGCGAATTCGGCGCGATTTGGCCGCGGCCCGGCACGCTCAATGCCCGCGCTTTGCGGCATGGTAGGCGCCGCTGCCGCGGCTGACCACCCGATCGGTGGGCAGCACGGCGCCGGGCTCGTAGTCTGGCTGGCCGCGCACGCGCTCGTAGACGGGCGCGAAGTCGATCCGCGCCAGCTCCAGCAGCTCGTCCAGGTGGCCGAGCACGAAGTAGGTTTCCTGGAAGTCGTCGATGCGGTAG
>CALGWX010000202.1 GCA_937936215.1 uncultured Burkholderiaceae bacterium
CCCCGGGCACGACATCGTCGACCACCGCACCTGGGTTTTCCTCGGCGACGGCTGCCTGATGGAAGGCGTGTCGCACGAGGCCTGTTCGCTGGCCGGGGTCTTCGGCCTTTCAAAGCTGGTCTGCTTCTACGACGACAACGGCATCTCGATCGACGGCCACGTCAAGGGCTGGTTCCGCGACGACACCGCGGCGCGCTTCCGCGCCTATGGCTGGAACGTGGTCGGGCCGGTCGACGGCCACGACACCCTGGCTATCGAGGCGGCGATTGAAGCGGCGCTGACCGAGACGCAGCGGCCCACCCTCGTCATCTGCCGCACCACCATCGGCTGGGGCGCGCCGAAGGCGGCCGGAACGCACGAGGTTCACGGCGCGCCGCTGGGCGCCGAGGAGACCGCCGCCACCCGCGCCGCGCTCGGCTGGAACCATCCGCCGTTCGAGGTGCCCGAGGCGCTGCGGGCACAGTGGGACGCGCGCGCCGCCGGCCGCGTGGTGCGCGGCGCCTGGCAGCAGCGCTTTGAGGCGTATGCGGCCGAGCACCCGCAGCTGGCCGCCGAGTTCAGCCGCCGCATGGCCGGCGAGCTGCCCGCCAACTGGACGGACACGGCCGGGGCGGTGCTCAAGGCGGCGCGCGCGGTCACCGCGGCCACCGCCACCCGCAAGTCGTCGCAGAACGCGCTCGAACTGCTGGTGCCGGCGGTGCCGGAACTGCTCGGCGGCTCGGCGGACCTGACCTGGTCGAACCTCACGGCGGTGAAGGCCTCGGCCTCGGTCGACAGCCGCGCCGACGGCAACTACGTGCACTACGGCGTGCGCGAGTTCGGCATGGCGGCGCTGATGAACGGCATCGCCCTACACGGCGGCTTCATCCCCTACGGCGGCACCTTTGCCGTCTTCACCGACTACGCGCGCAGCGGCATCCGCATGAGTGCGCTGATGAAGACGCGTGCCATCTACGTGCTGACGCACGACTCGATCGGCCTGGGCGAGGACGGGCCGACCCACCAGCCGGTCGAGCACGCCGCCAGTTTGCGCGTGATCCCGAACCTGGAGGTCTGGCGGCCCTGCGACAGCGTCGAGACGGCGGTGGCCTGGCGCGCCGGCATCGAGCGGCGCGAGGGCCCGACCGCGCTGCTGCTGTCGCGGCAGAACCTGCCGGCGCTGGCCGCCGCGGCGGCGGAGGGCGACATCGCCCGTGGCGGCTACGTGCTGGCGGAGGCCGACGGCGCGCCGCAGGTGGTGCTGATCGGCACCGGCTCCGAGCTGGCGCTGGCGCTGGAAGCGCAGAAACTGCTCGCCGCCGAAGGCATCCGCGCCCGCGTCGTCTCGATGCCCAGCACGACCGCCTTCGACCGCCAGCACCGCGACTGGCAGGCGGCGGTGCTGCCGCCTGGCGTGCCCCGGGTGGCCGTGGAGGCGGGCCATCCCGACTTCTGGCGCAAGTACGTCGGCCTCGACGGCGAGGTCCTTGGTGTGGCCACGTTCGGCGAGTCGGCCCCAGCGGGCAAGCTGTACGCGCATTTCGGCCTGACCGCCGAGAACGTCGCCGCGGCGGCGCGGCGCGTCATCCGGCGCTGAGCGGCCGCGGGGCGTCGCGCGGTGCTGGCGCCACCACGGGCGCCGTGCGACGGCCGCCCGCGCTGCCCCGGGGTGGCTGCGCCGGGCTGCGACCGCGCGGCTCGCCGCGATCCGGCCGCCCGCCCACCGCAACCGACGCCGCCGCGGCATCGGCACCGCGCGCGATCGACGCCACGGATACCGTTGGGGGGTATGATGAAAGTTACTCTGCAGACCTGAAAGCGCTCCGATGGCCGCCCAGTCCGAACCGCTGGTTGCCGGCGCCCCTGCGCCGGACTTCGCCCTGCCCGGCGTCGATGGCCGCACCTGGACCCGCGACCAGTGCCGCGGTCCCAACGGCCTGCTGGTGATGTTCATCTGCAATCACTGCCCCTACGTGCAGGCGGTGATCGACCGCATCGTGCGCGACGCGCGCGATCTGGCGCCGCTGGGCATCGGCACGGTGGCGATCAGCGCCAACGACGTGGTCGCCTACCCGGAGGACTCGTTCGAGAACATGGCGGCGATGGCGCGCCGGCACGGCTTTCCGTTCCCCTACCTGTACGACGAGTCGCAGCAGGTGGCGCGCGCCTACGGCGCCGTCTGCACGCCAGACTTCTTCGGCTTCAACGCCAAGCTGCAGTTGCAGTACCGCGGCCGCCTGGACGCCTCCAGGCGCGACCCAGCGCCACCGGACGCCCGGCGCGAACTGTTCGAGGCGATGAAGCTCATCGCCGCCACCGGTGTCGGGCCCGCCGAGCAGTGGCCCAGCATCGGCTGCTCGATCAAGTGGCGCGCCGCCGCCTGACGCGGCTGTCCTGGAGACTCTCGATGAACGCTTTCCGCCTCCTCCTGCTCGCCCTGTTCTCCGCCTGGATCGGCATCGCCCAGGCGCAGCCGATGCCGGCGGCCACCTTCGACCCGAAGAAGGTCGGCGAAGAACAGCGCACCAAGCTGGAGCTGTACCTGTCGCCGAAGCAGGCGGCGGACTTCGTGCGCAAGAACAAGGACAAGGTGCTTTTCCTCGACGTGCGCACGCGCGCCGAGCCGGTGTTCGTCGGCATGGCCACACTGGTCGACGCGCTGGTGCCGTACGTAGAGTTCCCGGAGATGCACGCCGACTGGGGCTGGGACGAGACGCGCGGCGCGTACAAGTACGAGCCGTTCAACGACTTCGCGCCCGAGGTGGCGCGGCGGCTGAAGGAAAAGGGGCTGACGCCCAACGACCCGATCGTGCTGATGTGCCGCTCCGGCGACCGCTCCTCGCGCGCCGCCAATTTACTCGCCGACCTCGGCTACAAGCGTGTGTACTCGGTGGTCGGCGGCTTCGAGGGGCCGATCAACGAGAAGACCGGCAAGCGCGACATCGGCGGCTGGAAGAACGCCGGCCTGCCGTGGAGCTACGAGCTCGACAAGAAGAAGATGTACTTCGTGCACTGAGCGTGCGCCCGGCAGCGGTCATCTTCGACGTTGACGGCACGCTCGCCGAGACCGAGCGTGACGGCCATCGCGTCGCCTTCAACCGCGCCTTCGCCGAGGCCGGCCTGCCCTGGCATTGGGACGAGCGGCTCTACGGCGAGCTGCTCGCCGTCACCGGCGGTAAGGAACGCATTGCGCATTACGCGCAGCGCTTCGCCCCGGACTGGCTGAACGAGCCCGATGCGCCCCGGCGCATCGCCGAACTGCACGCGCGGAAAAACGCGCATTACGCGGCGATTGCGGAGGCGGGTGAACTGCCGCTGCGGCCTGGCGTGGCCGCGCTGTTCGACGCACTGGCCGCGGCCGGCATCCGGCTGGCCATCGCCACTACCACCAGCCGCGCCAATGTCGACGTGCTGCTGCGCACGACGCTGGGGGCGGACGCGGCGCGGCGCTTCGATGCCATCGTCTGCGGCGAGGACGTGGCGCGCAAGAAGCCCGACCCGGAGGCGTACGCGCTGGCGCTGCGGCAGCTTGGGCTGTCGCCGGCGCATTGCGTGGCGGTCGAGGACTCGGCCAACGGCCTGCGCGCCGCGCTCGGCGCGGGCATCGCGACGGTCATCGTCCGCAGCCTGTACTCGCGCGGCGAAGACTTCAGCGGCGCGCTGGCGGTGTTCGACGGTTACGCGGCGCAGCCGCCGGCGCCAAGCCAACGCCTGCTTTCGGCCGCGCACCTGACGGGCAGCGCGTTGCTCGCCCACCCGTAACCGCGGCGCCACCGGCCCGCCAGGCCGCGGCCATCACGGCGACAGCTGGCATCGAGCCGAGGCCTACGCCGGCGTTGCGCGACGGGTCAGCGGTAGACGAGGTCGCGCAGGAACAGCGACAGCGCCGGCACGTAAGTGACGACCATCAGGCAGGCCAGCGCCACCGCCACGAAAGGCACCAGCCGCGCCACCATCTGGTCGAGCGAGATTCGCGCCACCGTGCAGGCGGCGAAGAGATTGACGCCGAACGGCGGCGTGATCATGCCCAGCGCCAGGTTGACCACCATCACGATGCCGAAGTGCACCGGGTCGATGCCGAAGTGCACCGCCACCGGCACCAGGATCGGCGCCAGCACGATGATCGCCGCCGAGGTCTCGATGAACATGCCGATCGCGAACAGCGCCGCATTGACGCCGAGCAGGAACAGCGCCGGTGAATCGAGCACCGCGCGCAGCCACAGGCCGATCTGCTGTGGCACGCCGGCGCGGTCGATCAGCCAGGCGAAAACGCCGGCATTGGCGATGATGAACATGATCACCGCCGAGGAGATCACCGACTTCTTCAGCACCCCCAGCACGTCGCGCGGCTTGACCTCGCGATAGACGAAGATGCCGATCGCCAGCGCATAGAACACCGCCACCACCGACGCCTCAGTCGGCGTGAACACGCCGCCGTAGATGCCGCCGAGGATGATCACCGGCATCAGCAGCGCGAAGGTCGAGCGCGCCAGCAGCGCGGCGCGGGCGCGCGGGATCAGCAGCAGCACGGCGAAATAGCCGACGGCGAGCAGCATGCCCGCGAGGTCCCCAATGCGGTCGACGTCCTGCTCGCTCATGCCGGCGGCCCACCACGGGCCGACCACCCGGTTGCCGAGCCAGAAGGCGGCGAGCGCCCCGGCCAGCGCGCCGACGTCCTGCACGGCGGTGACGATCGGCAGCCGGCCGTCGCCGTCCTGCCGGCCCCAACCCTGCCGCTTGCAGTACAGGTAGACGAACAGCATCAGCGCACCGCCGATCAGCAGCCCGGGGCCGAAGCCGGCGATGAACATCTCGCCGATCGACACCTCGGCGCTGACGCCGAACAGGATCATCGGGATCGACGGCGGGATCACCACGCCCAGCTCCGCGCTCGACGCCTGCAGTGCCGCCGCCCAGCCGCGTGGATAGCCGTGCTGGATCAGCGCCGGGATCAGGATCGCGCCGATGGCGAACGTCGTCGCCACCGACGAGCCCGACACGGCGGCGAAGATCATGCACGTCAGCACGCAGGTCATCGGCAGCCCCCCCTGCACGCCGCCGACGATGCTCTTGGCGAAGTCGACCAGCCGGCGCGAGATGCCGCCGTTTTCCATCAGGTTGCCGGCGAGGATGAAGAACGGGATCGCCACCAGCGGGAACTTGTCGATGGCGATGAACGCCTGCCGCGGCAGCTCGAACAGGTTGGCGTCGGAAAAGGCGCCGATGCCCAGCGTCGCCGCCAGCCCGATCGACACCGCCACTGAGATGCTGAAGGCGAAGCACAGCAGCATCGTGAGAATCATCGCGGTCGTCACGGCGGCGTCCTACTGCTGCAGGTCGACTTCGCGGGCCGGCGGCTCGAGGTGGTGCGCGACCACCGCCAGCATCGAGAACAGCGCGCCGACCGGCACCGCCAGATAGGCCCAGGCGATCGACAGCGGCAGCGTGGCGAAGGTCTGGAAGCGGATCCGCCAGGCGAGGTCAAAGCCGTACCAGACCAGCGCCGCCAGGAAGCCCAGGGTCACGACGAGGATCAGCCGGCGCACGAAGCGCCGCCAGGCCCCGGTCGACAGGCGCAGCATCACGTCGACCGACACCAGCGCCCCCTGGCGGAAGGCGGCGACGGTGCCGAGCATCACGCACCAGACGAAAAGCCGCCCGATCAGCTCCTCGCTCCACGGGCTGGGCTGGTTCCAAACGAAGCGCGTCACCACCTGGTACAGCCCGATGCACGCCAGCACCGCGAGCAGCGCCGCGGCCAGCAGCCACACCGCCGCCGTGAGGCGGCGGTCGACGGCGACAATCAGTCGACCCAGCATGTGCCGGAAAGGAAAGCGCCCCGCCAAGCGGGGCGCAGGCGGCCACGCCAAGGCGCTTCACGCGCCACCCGACGCCGCTGCGGGCGGCGCCTGCGCGCGCTCCGGGCGGACGCCCCGACGCGATCCACCGCACAGGGCCGCGGCCGGCGAAGATCGCTTGCGGCAGCGGATGCTGCGTCTTCGCCTGCGCCCGCAACCCGAGGCCCAGGCGCCGCCGACATCGGCCTGCGACGAAGCATCCGCGGCGACGGCGCGCGGCCTACTTGAACTCTTGGATGCGCTTGATGTTCTCGGCGCCGTACTTCTTGGCGAAGTCGGCGAACACCGGGGTCATGGCGGTGCGGAAGGCGGCGCCGTCGATCTTGCTGACCTCCACGCCTTCCTTGCGCAGCTGGTCGATGCCGCTGGCCTCGTCGTCGTTGACCTTCTTGCGCTGCGCCGCGGCGCCGATCTTCGCCGCCTCGCGGAAGGCAGCCTTGTCGGCGTCGGACAGCGCATTCCACAGCTTCGGCGACAGGATCAGCACCGCCGGCGAGTACACATGGCCCGTGAGCGACAGGTGCTTCTGCACCTGCGAGAACTTGGCCGACAGGATCACCGGGATCGGGTTTTCCTGGCCGTCGACCACGCCCTGCTGCAGCGCTGTGAACAGCTCCGAGAACGCCATCGGCGTGGGCTGCACGCCGATCGACTGGAAGGCCTGGATGTGCACCGGGTTCTGCATCGTGCGCACCTTCAGGCCGCGAACGTCCTCCGGCTTGACCACGGCGCGCCGGTTGTTGGTCAGGTGGCGGAAGCCGTTTTCCGTCCACGCCAGTCCGATCAGCCCCTTGGCGGTGAACTTGCCCAGCAGCTCCTGTCCGATCGGCCCGTCGAGCACGCGTCGGGCGTGGTCGTAGTCGCGGAACAGGAACGGGATGTCGACGATGCCGACCTCGGGCACGAAGTTCGACACCGGCCCGGTCGAGGTGTTGGTCGCGTCGAGCGTGCCCAGCTGCACCGCCTCGATGCTGGCGCGCTCGTCGTTGACGTTGGGCTGGATCTGGCACTTGTAGCGGCCGGCGGTGCGCTTCTCGACCTCGGCGCAGAAGGTCTGCGTGCCGACGCCGTAGTGCGACGTGGCCGGCGTGGCGTGCGAGATGCGGATCGTCGTCTGCGCGGCCGCGCCACCGAAGGCAAGCGCGGCGGCAACGGCAAAAAGCGATAGAGGCAAGATCTTCATGCGGCGTCTCCCGGATTGGCTCTCACTCGCGCCAACGCCTGAAAGGCGCGCAGCGCGGAGGCGGCGAAGTCTCGGCAGCGGCCCTGCCCTTGTCAAGCCGACTCACCAAGGGCGGGGCGCCTGCCGGCTCGCCCGTATCATCCGCCGCGAGCGACGGTGCGACGCGCTCGCCGCCAGCGCCTGCCGCCGGTGAAGCGCAGACCGCCACGGGCGGCGGCCCTGCGGACCCGCGCCTCGGGGCGCGCCAGCCGCAGCGCAGCGGGGAACAGACGCACACCGTCCGAGCCGGACCCTGATCATGCCGACCATCGACCACTCGCGCTTCCATCGCTACGACGAACTGCTGGCGCTGCTGCGCGCGATCGCCGCCGAGCACCCGCGCTTCGTCGCGCTGGAGTCGATCGGCCTCAGCCACGAGGGGCGCGAGATTCCGCTGCTGGCGATCACCGACTCGGCCACCGGCCCCGCCGCCGAGAAACCCGCCCTCTGGATCGACGGCAACATCCACTCGATCGAGCTGGCCGCTTCCTCGGCCTGCCTGTACTTCGTCGACTGGTTGCTGCGAAACCGCGACCACAACCCGGACGTGGCGCGCTGTCTCGCCACCCGCGCTTTCTACGTCTGCCCGCGCATCAATCCGGACGGCGCCGAGTGGGCGCTGGCCGAAAAGCCCAAGTACGTGCGCTCCTCGACCCGCCGCTACCCGGTCGACGAGGAGCCGGTCGAAGGCCTGATCGCCGAGGACATCGACGGCGACGGCGAGATCCTGCAGATGCGCATCGCGGACCCCAACGGCCCCTGGAAGAAGCATCCGCAGGAACCGCGCCTGCTGGTGCGCCGCGACCCGACCGACCCGCCGGGCGGCGAGTACTACCGCGTGATGACCGAGGGCCGGATCGAGAACTACGACGGCGTGTCGATCACCGTGGCGGGGATGAGCGGCTCGGCGCAGGGGCTGGACCTGAACCGCAACTTCCCGTCGGGCTGGCGGCAGGAGTACGAGCAGGTCGGCGCCGGTCCTTACCCCACGTCGGAGCCGGAGGTGCGGGCGGTGGTCGACTTCATCGTCCGCCACCCGAACATCTGCGCCGGCATCAGTTTCCACACCTTCTCCGGCGTGCTGCTGCGGCCCTTCGGCCACCAGCCCGACGACAAGATGCCCGCCGAGGACCTGTGGGTCTACCAGGCGGTGGGCCGCAAGGGCGAGGAGCTGACCGGCTACCCGGCGATCTCGGTCTGGCACGAGTTCCAGTACCACCCGAACGAGCACATCAGCGGCACCTTCGACTGGATCTATGAGCACCTCGGCATGTTCACGTGGACGGTCGAGATCTGGAACCCGAAGAAGGAGGCCGGGATCGACAACAAGGAGTGGATCCACTGGTTCCGCGACCATCCCGTCGAGGACGACCTGAAGCTGCTGCACTGGAGCGACCGCGAGCTGGACGGCAAGGGCCACGTCGACTGGCGCCCCTTCACGCACCCGCAGCTCGGCCCGGTGGAGATCGGCGGCTGGAACAAGGCCAAGGCGTTCAGCAACCCGCCACCGCACCGGCTGGAAGCCGAGATCGCGCGCTTTCCGCAGTGGCTGCTGTGGCAGGCGCTGATCTCGCCGAAACTGGAACTGCGCGAGGTCGGCGTCACCGCGCTGGGCGCCGACACCTGGCGCGTGCGGCTCGTCGTACACAACACCGGCTGGCTGCCGACCTACGTCACCAAGATGGCCCTCGAGCACAAGCTGCTGCGCGGCGTGCTGGCCGAGATCGCGCTGCCGGCCGGCGCCGAGCTGATCGACGGCAAGCCGCGCGAGTCGCTCGGCGAACTGGAAGGCTGGGCCTACCTGCACACCGGCATCAGCTTCTGGCCGAACAAGCGGCCCACCGCGGACCGCGCGCACGCCGACTGGATCGTGCGCGCGCCGGCGGGCACCGAGGTGACGCTGACCGCGTGGCATGAGCGCGCGGGAAGAGCGTCCGCGAGCGCCAAGCTGCGCTGACGGAGCGCCGCGTGGCGCGGATTCGTCGCTCCCGATGGAACGGCTCCGGCGAAGGCGCGCCATCGGCAGCGAGCGTCGCCGGCAAGCCGATCCACTGACGGCCGTCGCCGTCGAACCCGCGCGCTGAACCGGAGTTTCCCGCCGATGTCCGAGGCTTTCATCGTCGCCGCCCTGCGCACCGCCGGCGCCCGCAAGGGCGGCCGGCTGGCCGGCTGGCACCCCGCCGACCTCGCCGCGCAGGTGATCGACGCGCTGGTGGCAAGGCTCGATCTCGACCCGCGGCTCATCGACGACGTGATCCTCGGCTGCGTGGGGCAGGCCGGCGAGCAGTCCAACAACGTCGCCCGCAATGCGGTGCTGGCGTCGCGGTTGCCGGAGTCGGTGCCCGGCGTGACCATCGACCGGCAGTGCGGCTCGTCGCAGCAGGCGCTGCACTTCGCGGCGCAGGCGGTGATGTCCGGGACGATGGACGTCGTCATCGCCGGCGGTGTCGAAAGCATGACGCGGGTGCCGATGGGTCTGCCGGCCACGCTGCCCTACAAGCACGGCTTCGGCAGCTACATGAGCCCGGCGATGCAGGCGCGTTACCCCGGCATGCAGTTCAGCCAGTTCACCGGCGCCGAGCAGCTCGCGGTGAAGTACGGTCTCACCAAGGAAGCGCTGGACGCCTATGCGCTGGCGAGCCATCAGCGCGCGGCGGCGGCCACGCGCGAAGGCCGCTTCGCGGCCGAGATCGTGCCGATCGCTGTGCGCGACGCCGCCGGCCAGCCTACCGGCGAGGTGCACGCGGCCGACGAGGGCATCCGCTTCGACGCCTCGCTGGAAGCGATCGCCGGCGTGAAGCTGCTCGCCGAGGGCGGCCGCATCAGCGCCGCCACCGCCAGCCAGATCTGCGACGGCGCCGCCGCGCTCGTGGTGGCCAGCGAACGCGGCCTGCGGGCGCTGGGCCAGCCGCGGCCGCTGGCCATCGTGCGGCAGATGACCGTGATCGGCCACGACCCGGTGATCATGCTCGAAGGGCCGATCCCGGCCCCGCCCTTGGCGCTGAAGCGGGCCGGCCTGCGGCTAGAGGACATCGATCTGTTCGAGGTCAACGAGGCGTTCGCCTCGGTGCCGCTGGCCTGGCTCGCCGCCACCGGCGCCGACCCGGCGCGGCTGAACGTCCACGGCGGGGCGATTGCGCTCGGCCACCCGCTCGGCGCCTCCGGCGCCAAGCTGATGACGACGCTGGTGCACGCGCTGGCCGACCGCGGCGCGCGCTACGGGCTGCAGACGATGTGCGAAGGCGGCGGGCTGGCCAACGTCACGATCGTCGAGCGGGCGTAGCGGCGCCGGTCTTGGCGGGGCGAGTCCCCCGTCCCGCATGCCAGCTCCTGTCGGTGGCCACTGCGCCCCGCACGGCGCCTCCCGTCGCCGGCCACCGCGGCGCGCGCCGCCTCGGTGCCGGCAACGCGGGGAAGACGGCCGTCCCGGCCGCCTTCCCGTCGATCAAGCCGGATTGGCGATCGCCGCCTGCGCCGCCGCCAGCCGCGCGATGGGCACGCGGTACGGCGAGCAGCGCACGTAATCGAGCCCGACGCGGTGGAAGAAGTCGATCGACAGCGGATCGCCGCCGTGCTCGCCGCAGACGCCGAGCTTGATGTTCGGCCGCACCGAGCGCCCTTTCTCCACCGCCATCTTGACCAGCAGACCCACGCCCTTCTGGTCGATCGACTGGAACGGGTCGCGCTCGTACATGCCGAGCTTCAGGTACGTGGGCAGGAACTTCGCCGCGTCGTCGCGCGAGAAGCCCATCGTCATCTGCGTCAGGTCGTTGGTGCCGAAGGAGAAGAACTCCGCCTGCGTGGCGATGGAGTCGGCGATCAGCGCGCCGCGCGGTGTCTCGATCATCGTGCCGAGCAGGAACTCGATGCGCTCGCCGTACTCGGCAAAGACTGCCTCGGCGACCTGCCGGATGACCCGCGCCTGGGCGTTGAACTCGCGCACGGTGCCGACCAGCGGGATCATGATCTCGGCGCGCACGTCGAAGCCGCGCGCGCGCGTGTGCAGCGCCGCTTCGAGGATCGCCCGGGCCTGCATCTCGGTGATCTCCGGGTAGGTGATGCCGAGCCGGCAGCCGCGGTGGCCCATCATCGGGTTGAACTCGTGCAGGTCGTCGACGCGCATCTTGATCACCTCGACCGGCACGCCCATCTCCTCGGCCATCGCCCGCTGGCTAGCGTCGTCGTGCGGCACGAACTCGTGCAGCGGCGGATCGAGCAGGCGGATCGTCACTGGTAGCCCGTCCATCTCGCGGAAGATGCCCTCGAAGTCGCCGCGCTGCATCGGCAGCAGCTTGGCGAGCGCGCGGCGGCGGCCCTCGGCATCCTCGGCGAGGATCATCTCGCGCACCGCCTTGATGCGGTCGCCCTCGAAGAACATGTGCTCGGTGCGGCACAGCCCGATGCCCACGGCGCCGAAGGAACGCGCTACGCGGGCGTCGGTCGGCGTGTCGGCGTTGGCGCGTACGTCGAGCCGCTTGTAGCGGTCCGCCAGCGCCATCAGGGCGCCGAAGTCGCCGGTCAGTTCCGCTTCCTTGGTGGGCACCTGGCCGAGGTAGACGTTGCCGGTGGAGCCGTCGAGCGAGATCCACTGCCCCTGGCGGAAGGTCTCGCCGCCGATCGTCATCGTCCGCGCCTTGTAGTCGACGTGCACCGCGCCGGCGCCGGACACGCAGCACTTGCCCATGCCGCGCGCCACCACCGCGGCGTGCGAAGTCATGCCGCCGCGCGAGGTGAGGATCCCCTTGGCCACGCTCATGCCGCGCAGGTCCTCGGGGGAAGTCTCCTGCCGCACCAGGATCACGTCCTTGCCCTTGCGCACCCACTCCTCGGCCTCGTCGGCGAAGAACACCACCTGCCCGGTGGCCGCTCCCGGCGACGCTGGCAGGCCGTGCGCGATCACGCGCGCCTTCTTCACCGCCTCGGGGTCGAACACCGGGTGCAGCAGTTCGTTCAGCCGCTCCGGGCTGACGCGCTGCAGCGCCTCTTTCTCGTCGATCAGGCCCTGGCGCAGCATGTCCATCGCGATCTTCACCATCGCCGCGCCGGTGCGCTTGCCATTGCGCGTCTGCAGCAGCCACAGGCGCCCCTCCTGGATAGTGAACTCGATGTCCTGCATGTCCCGATAGTGGTTCTCCAGCGCCGTCTCGGCCTTCAGCAGCTGCTGGTAGATGTCGGGCATCAGCTCCTCGAGCGACGGATACTTCGCGCGCCGCTCCTCCTCGCTGATCATCGCCAGCTTGGCCCAGCGCCGCGAGCCTTCCAGCGTGACCTGCTGCGGCGTGCGGATGCCCGCCACCACGTCCTCGCCCTGCGCGTTGATCAGGAACTCGCCGTTGAAGATGTCCTCGCCGGTGCCAGCGTCGCGCGTGAAGGCCACGCCGGTGCCGCTGTGCTCGCCGAGGTTGCCGAACACCATCGCCTGCACGTTGACCGCGGTGCCCCACGACTCGGGGATGTCGTTCAGCTCGCGGTAGACCTTGGCGCGGTCGTTGTTCCAGCTCTCGAACACCGCCATGATCGCCCCCCACAGCTGCGCCCACGGGTCGGTCGGGAAGTCGCGGCCGACGCGGGCGCGGATCAGGCCCTTGAAGCGCTCGACCAGCTCCTTCAGGTCGCCGGCGGTCAGTTCGGTGTCGAGGTGCACGCCGCGCTTTTGCTTGACCATGTCGATGATCACCTCGAACGGGTCGTGCTCCTCCTTCGACACCGGTTTCAGCCCCATCACCACGTCGCCGTACATCTGCACGAAGCGCCGGTACGAGTCCCACGCAAAGCGCTCGTTGTTCGACTTGCGCGCCAGGCCGACGACCGCCTCGTCGTTCAGGCCCAAGTTCAGGATCGTGTCCATCATCCCGGGCATCGAGGCGCGCGCGCCGGAGCGCACGGAAAGCAGCAGCGGGTCGGAGGCGTCGCCGAAACGTTTGCCCATCTCTTTCTCGATGAAGCGAATGCCTTCGAGCACCTCGGCCTCGATTAGCTTCTTCACCGCCTCGCGGCCCTGCTGCGTGTAGACGGTGCAGGCCTCGGTGCTGACGGTGAAGCCGGGCGGCACGTTGATGCCCAGCCGGCACATCTCCGCCAGGTTGGCGCCCTTGCCGCCGAGGAGGTTCTTCATCTTGGCATCGCCGTCGGTGCGTGAGGCGCCGAACAGGTAGACGTACTTGGTTGCGGTCGACATGGGGGTCTCCAGTGAGCTGCGAAATTCGGCCGGGCGGCGAGCGCCGGCGGCAGGCAACCACGCCGGCGCGCAGGCCGCTGCGCGTCAGCCAAGGTTTACCTTGGGGACTGGGCCACGGCCTTGACGTGAGTCAGCGACCGCTGCGCGCCGGCGCGGAGCCGCGATCGCGCGCAAGCGGCCGCGGTCAGCGCACCCAGGCTGTGGCCTGAATGCCCACGGCCCCGACGTTATTGGTCGACCAGAGGACGACCGCGCCGTCGGCCGCCGCCGGATCGGCGTGCAGGGCAAAGGGCGCGATGTCGAAGGTGGGCCGCAGCGCCCGGAACTCGAAGCGCTCCACGCGCCGCCCCGGCGCCGCCTCCGCCTGCAGGAACTCCAGCAGCAGCGTGGCGATCAGCGGTCCGTGCACCACGAGGCCGGGATAACCCTCGACGTCGCGGGCGTAATCGCGGTCGTAATGGATGCGGTGACCATTGAAGGTGCACGCCGAGTAACGGAACATCTGCACCGGCCCGACCGTCACCTCGCGCACGATCGCTCCGCGGCGCTCGAACTGGACCTGGCCGCGACGCGCCTGGTCCGCCAGTTGCGCCAGCGCAGCGCGCTCCTCGGCGCTCGCCTCGTCGCGATAGACGATGTCGTGTTCCTCGTCGAGGACGCGCGCGCCGCCGGCGTGATACTCATGGCCGACGGTCACCAAGACCATCTCGCCGCTGCGGCCGCGCTTGGCCTCGCACTTCAGGATCGTCGAAGTGCGCTCGACGAGCTGGCCAACCTTCAGCTCGCCGTGCCAGCGCAGGCGGCTACCGGCCCACATCCGGCGCGGCTGCGCGGTCGCGGGCAGGAAGCCGCCGCGCTTGGGATGGCCGTCGCGGCCGAGCGCGGCCATCGGCTCCACGGCGTTGAAGAACGCCCAATGCCACACCGGCGGCAGCACCGCGCCCTCGCCCGCCTGCAACAGCTCGGCGCGGTCCAGCGTGGCCGCCAACCAGCGCACCAGCCGCGCATCGATCGTCTCGCGCATCCGTTGCGTGCGCCCTACCCATTGCGACAGGTCATCCATGGCTGCCCTCCCCAGTCTTGATGTCCGCGATGCGCAACGCGCCCGGTGCGCGTACCGCAGCG
Organism: uncultured Burkholderiaceae bacterium; assembly: GCA_937936215.1. Lineage (GTDB taxonomy): Bacteria > Pseudomonadota > Gammaproteobacteria > Burkholderiales > Burkholderiaceae_F > JADJWR01. Next base: position 14,363 of record CALGWX010000202.1, read on the forward strand.
CCGGCCCTTCCGGTCACTTCAGTTGCAGCGAAGGCAAGCGCGCCGCGCCGGACCGGCCAAAGCGCCGCCGTGCGCAACGCCCACCTGGCCACGGCGCGCGATCGGCCTTGCCCGCTGCATCGCGGCCTAGCCCGGATATTTCACGCGGGACGCGGCAATTACGCGCGCGGATGCGCGCAGCAGGTTGCGCGAGAGGGGCGCAGCAAAGGCTGGCGGGCCTTTGCGAGCACTTGAGCGCAAGATGGCCGCGCAGGCGCCGCGCCAACCCGCGTCGCCCCAGCGATCCGAAGCGGATACGCGGTTCACCTGCCGCAAGCCCTTGACGAAGCTGACGAAATCACACATTCGGGGGCGACCTCGTGACACATCCGGGCTAGCGAAGCCTCCTGCACGCTTGCCGGCCGCGCCGCGGCGGGCGGTCGAGATCGGCCGGCCACCCGCCCGGCGCCTGCGGCACCGCCTCGCGCGCGGCGCCCGAGCCCCGCCGCGGCAGCGGCAAGTTTCAGTGCACGTGCTGGCTGAGCTCGCCGCTGCTGTACTTCTGCGCCACGACCGCCAGCGGCAGCGGCTGGATCTTCGCGGCCTGGCCCTCGCAGCCGAACTGGAGGTAGCGCTCCTTGCAGATCTTCTTCGCCGCCGCCCGCGCCGGCTTGAGGAAGTCGCGCGGGTCGAACGCCGACGGATTCTCGACGAGGAACCTGCGCACCGCCGCGGTCATCGCCAGGCGGATGTCGGTGTCGATGTTGACCTTGCGCACCCCGTGCTTGATCGCCTCCTGGATCTCCTCGACCGGCACGCCGTAGGTCTCCTTGATCTGGCCGCCGTACTTGCGGATCTCCTCGAGCAGGTCCTGCGGCACGCTGGAGGAGCCGTGCATCACCAGGTGCGTGTTGGGGATGCGGCGGTGGATCTCCTTGATCCGCTCGATGGCCAAGATGTCGCCGGTCGGCTTGCGGGTGAACTTGTAGGCGCCGTGTGAGGTGCCGATGGCGATGGCCAGCGCGTCCAGTTGCGTCTTCTTGACGAAGTCCGCGGCCTGGTCGGGGTCGGTGAGCAGCATCTCCTTGGTCATCGTGCCTTCGGCGCCGTGGCCGTCTTCCTTGTCGCCGCGCATCGTCTCCAGCGAGCCCAGGCAGCCGAGCTCGCCTTCGACGCTGACGCCGAGCTTGTGCGCCATCTCGACGACCTTGCGCGTGACCTCGACGTTGTACTCGTAGTCGGCCACCGTCTTGCCGTCTTCCTTCAGCGACCCGTCCATCATCACGCTGGAGAAACCCAGGCGGATCGCGCTCTCGCACACCGCGGGGGAGGCGCCGTGGTCCTGGTGCATGGCGATCGGGATGTTCGGGTAGCTCTCGATCGCCGCCTGGATCAGGTGGGCCAGGAACTTCTCGCCGGCGTACTTCCGCGCCCCGGCGCTCGCCTGCATGATCACCGGCGCGTTGACCTCGGCAGCGGCCTCCATGATCGCCTGCACCTGCTCGAGGTTGTTGACGTTGAAGGCGGGAATGCCGTAGCCGTTTTCCGCCGCGTGGTCCAGAAGCTGCCGCATCGATACCAGTGCCATGGTGTCCTCCGTGAGTAGCATGGGAAGTCTAGCCGCCGCGCCGCCGCCGGGCTGGCCGCAGATCAAGCCAAAAACGGCCTAGCCCGTACATTTCACGAGGTCGCCCCCCAAAGGCGAGGTTTCGGCAACTCTGGCCGCAACTTACAGCGTCCGAGGCGGGTCGCCATTTTGGATCGTCGGGGCGACGCGGGTTGGCGCGGCGCCAGCGCGGTCATCTTGCGCTCAAGTGCTCGCAAAGGCCCGCCAGCCTTTGCTGCGCCCCTCTCGCGCAACCTGCCGCACGCATCCGCGCGCGCAATTGCCGCGTCCCTCGTGAAATATCCGGGCTAAGCGGCGTGCCAGTGCGGGCCGGCCACGGCGCCTGCCGCGGCGCACGTTCGGCCGGCGGCGATCAAGGCGGCCGCCGCCGAGCGCGCGCGCCCGCCCTCAGCCGCGGCGGGCGACGCGCACGATCTTCAGCGTGTTGGTGCCGCCGGGCTGGCCCATCGGCTCGCCGCAGGTCAGCACGATCAGATCGCCGGGCTTCACGGCACCGCGGTCCAGCAGCAGCCGCTCGGCGGCGTCGAGCGCGCGGTCGCGGTCGTCGGTGATGGCAAAGTGCAGCGGCCGCACGTTTCGGTACAGCGCCAGCCGCCGCTGCGTGGCCACGCTCGGCGTCAGCGCGTAGATCGGGATGTCGATGTCGTGCCGGCTCATCCACAGCGCCGTCGACCCCGATTCCGTCAGCGCCACGATCGCCGCGCAGTGCAGGTGGGCGGCGGTGAACAGCGCCCCATAGGCGATCGACTGGTCCACGCGCGTGAAGGTCTCGTTCAGGAACTGCTGGTCGAGCCCCGGCGTCTCGGAGCGGTCGGCCTCCAGCACGATCGCCGCCATCGTCTCGACCACCTCGACCGGGTATCTGCCGGTGGCCGTTTCCGCCGACAGCATCACGGCGTCAGTGCCGTCGAGCACGGCGTTGGCCACATCGCTGACCTCGGCCCGCGTCGGCGCGGCGTTGACGATCATCGACTCCATCATCTGCGTGGCGGTAATGGCGAGCTTGTTCGCCTCGCGCGCCATGCGGATGATCCGCTTCTGCAGCGCCGGCACGGCGGCGTTGCCGACCTCGACCGCCAGGTCGCCGCGAGCGACCATGACGCCGTCGGCCGCCTCGATGATTTCCTTCAACTGGCCGATCGCCTCGGCGCGCTCGATCTTGGCGATCACCTGTGGCCGCAGGCCCAGCTTCTCGCCGGCGATCTCGGCCAGCCGCCGCGCCATCTGCACGTCGGTGCCGTTCTTGACGAACGACACGGCGATGTAGTCGGCGCCGCAGGCCATCGCGGTGTCGATGTCGCGCACGTCCTTGCCGGTGAGCGCCGGCGCCGACAGGCCGCCGCCCTGCTTGTTGATGCCCTTGTTGTCGGACAGTTCGCCGCCGACGCGCACGCGGGTGAAGATCTCGCTGCCCGCCACGCGCTCCACGTCGAGCACGATCATGCCGTCGTTGAGCAGCAGCACGTCGCCCGGCCGCACGTCTTTCGGCAGTTCCTTGTAGTCGAGCCCGACGCGCTCACCGTCGCCCAGTTCGCAGTTGGCGTCGAGGACGAACGGCGCGCCGCGCGCCAGCTCGACCCGGCCGCCGGCGAACTTGCCGATCCGCACCTTTGGACCCTGCATGTCGGCGACGATCGCGACCTCGCGG
>CALGWX010000203.1 GCA_937936215.1 uncultured Burkholderiaceae bacterium
GCAGCCGGTCGAGGAACGCCGGGTCGGCCGCCTCGCCGACGTGCCGCACGTTCCACAGCCCGGACTCGCGGATCTCCGGCGAGCGTGCGTGGCGGCCCAGCCAAGTGGCGGACGGCGGGTCGAGGGCGCAGGTGGCGGGGCTGGTGAGCAACGCGATGGCGTTCCGCTCGATGTAGCCGCGCTCGCTGTCGGGGCCCGGGGCGTCGTCGACCCGCAGCCAGAGGACGCGCATGCGGCGGATCACCCGGCTCACCGCGGCCTCGGCCTGCCGCTCGGAGGCGCGCTGCGCCGGCGGGGCGCTGCTGCCGACCCACCAGCCGGGCACCGGCGCGACGACGCCTGCGGCCATCAGCGCGGCGCCGACGTGGCGGCGGAAGATCGACCCGCCCTGATTCCCGCCGCCGTCGGCCGAACCCCTGTGCTGCGACAGGCGGCTCCAGAGGGTGCTGGCGCTGCCGGCGGCCAGCCCGTGCGTGCCGACGCGGACGACGCGTGGGCCCGCGCCGGTGCCGCTGCGCACCTCGCCCTCCTCGAAGAGGAAGTAGACGCCCCGCGCGCCGGCCAGGTCCCGCCTGGTGCACGTCTCGAGGCGCAGGAGGCCCCTCAGATGGGCCTCGAGGTCGCCCAAGATGCCGTAGAACTCCCGAGGCCCCAATCGGAATGGCTCCTGAGGGCTTCAGGCGATCTTCGGCAGACGGCTTGGCGTGTCCACCTGCTGCAGCACTCGGTACAGGGCCTTCGCTTCGTTGATCCGGATGGCCGCCTTCTCCGGCTTACGCCTCTCCGTTTCGGCCCATGGGTCGGGATTGCCCTCGGCGGCGAGGAAAGCCGCGGTCGCCGCGAGCTCGAGCGCGACCGGGTCCGCCTGCACGGCCGCTCGGATGAGCGCCAGCCGTGCGGGCGGAACCATCCCGCTGCGCGCTCCGACGGCCGTGAAGACAGAATAGGAGCCTCCCCAGCTGGCGGACCGCTCCTCTTCGTGGATGACGCCGAGGAGAGCCGCATGCCACGCGGCGTTCGCCAACTCCTCGCTGTACGGGCCGTAATGCCGGTACTCGAAGGCGAAGCCCTCCCCGAGGCCGGCCGCCTCAAGAAGGTAGGCGATCTTCTGCAGGCGGGTGCGCCCGACGACCTTCCCGCCGGCGTCGCGCACGATGTCCGCCGCCCTTTCGGCGTCGCGTTTCCGCTCAACCGCCTGCCGCATTCCCCGCCTCCGCCTCAATGGCATCCTCGACGCAGCCCAGCGCCTCGGCGTCCCCGCTCGCCACGTAAACCCGGAACAGCCGAAAGGTTTCGATGGCGGCTACGACCTTCGACATCGTCACCACGTCGACAAGCTCTCCCTTGTTCGACCTGATCATGATCTGGTTCAGCGGCCCCTTGGTCTCCTGCAGGGGCTTGTACGGCTCCCGCACGGCCTCGTCGACGAGGACGCGCGGTCCAGCATCCCGCCGCTCGGCGGCCCAGGCCGTGATCCTGTCGCCCACCGCCCCGCAGGCCCTGTCCAGTGCCGTCGCGTCGGCCGACGTCCCGAGCCTGCTGGCGAGGCGTTCGCGCACATCGACGCACTTGAACAGCTTCCTGTCCCGCAGGCGCTGAGCCAGCTCCGCCACGACGCGGTCCTCGGCGTCCACCATCATGGATAGCGCGCCCCAGACGACCGTGTCGTCGAGCGCCAGGACCCTTTCGACACTCTCGGAGTCCCTGGCGAAGGCGACGAGCGGATGCCCGTCGGGGAGGCCGGTCTTCGACGCGGCCGCGTCCTGCACCATGCCGACGACGCGCAGCAGGAGCTCGGTGAACAGCTTCTCCGCGCCTCGCGTCGCCTTGTGGAAGTAGACCGTTGGGTAGAGCTGGAACAGCCCGAGCACGTAGGTCTCGGCGGCGTACACCGCCTTCGGCCCGAGCACGAAGGTCTCGATCTTGCCGAGGCTGAACTCGTCGACGCCGTGGGGGACCTCCCCGACCTCGAGGTTGGAGACCAGCCAGTCGAAGTCGATCGCGCCGTGATGCGTGCCCGTCATCAGCCGGTCGCGCCGCATGTAGTCGAGGCGGTCGGCGTCGAACTGGCTCGACACGACGGCGCTGTAGATGTTCCGCGGCCCCGAGCTCTTCACGACGTCGGCGACGTCCGCCGCGAAGCCGCTGCCGAGGCGCTTCAAGGCCTCACCGACTTCGCTGTCGCGGATCAGCAGGTCGCTGACCTTCTCATGATCCGCCATCTTGAGGCCGAGCCGCCGGCCGACGTCTTCGAAGGCATGGCTGAAAGGTCCATGCCCGACGTCGTGGACCAAGGACGCCGCGAGGGCGGCATCGGCGCGGCTAGGCTCGAACCGTCTCTCGCCCAGATGGTCCTTGATGACGGTCATCAGCTGGCGGGCGGTGTGGAAGACCCCGACACTGTGCGCGAACCGCGTGTGGGTCGCCCCCGGGTACACCAGCTCGGAGAAGCCCAGCTGCTTGATGCGGCGGAGCCGCTGGAACGGCGGCGTCTGCAGGACAGCCCACAGGGCGTTCTCGAAGGCATTGGCCCGGAACTCGATGAGGTTGTGCAGCGGATCGCGGATGCGCTGGCGCGTGAAGGCCATTTGTTCCTATAACGTTCCCGCCGGCCGGTCAACAATTTCGTTCCGTATCAGCTCAGAATCGGTGCCGATTCGGCAAGCGCTGAAAGCGGAGGGTCAGATGCTCGGGCGCCCGTCGAGCCGGAGAATCGACCGCGACGCGCCACGGCGTCGGCGGCATCGCGTCATGGAATCCGTCGCTTGGCGACCGCGACGGAGAGCGTGGCTGGGCCGAGGTCGAAGGTGCCGCTGGGCGAGACGTTGCGCGCCATCACCCGCACCGTGTCGGTGGTCCAGGCGGCGGCGTCGAGCTCGATGAAGCGCGTGGAGGAGGCCAGCGCCGCCTGCGCCAGGTCGCCCGCCCGCGCCCCGTTCACCGTCACGTCGAGCAGGCTGATGGCGCCCGGCGCCAGCGAGGGCAGGTCCCAGGCGACCTCCGCCGCGAACTCCCGCTGCCCCACCGGCAGGGCCGGGGTGCCGCAAAGGAGCGCGGGCACCGCCTCCGGCAGCCCGTAGAGGCGCAGCGCCTCAAGCTCGATCACCCCGTCGAAGCCGATGATGCCGATCTGCGCGACGGCCACCTGCGGCCCGAGGCGGAGGGTCTGCCGGCGGTTGAGGTTGGCGTCGTCCATCGGCG
>CALGWX010000204.1 GCA_937936215.1 uncultured Burkholderiaceae bacterium
CGGATCCCGGCGTCCAGATCAGCGGGCATGCCGCGCGGCATCGTGGCCGGATCGGGCGGCCCGGCCGCGGCCGTGTGGCCGATGCCGAAAGTCCAGATATTCTTCACATCGAGATAGGGTCCGGGCACGATGCCTTCGTGCCGGACGAGGGCCAGCAGGCCCCGGTCGGTCTTGTGCATGGGATTACCTGAGGAGCGAGAGGACGAGGATCAGCGCGGCAATGGCAAGGCCGATGCGCAGACGGTGGGAGAAAGTCTGTCCGGGATCGCCTGGCTCGCAGCGAAGGGCGCGCGCGCGGCGGAGAAAGTCATTCATCGTCGGCCCCTCCTTTCGCGCCACGCAACCGGGCGAGGACGAGTTCGATGAAGGCCGGGCCGAAGACGCCCACGAGATAGGCGGCCGAGCCCGCCGCCCCGCCCGCGGGGATCGCCTGCGGCGGCAGGGCGAGCCAGGCGGTGACGAGGGCCATGGAGAGGCTGCCCATCCCGGCCGCGATCAGCCCGCCGAGCAGGATGTGCCGGAGCGCGTCTCGCAGCCGCATCCTTGTGGTCAGAGCGTTGGTGGCCCCGCCGAGCGCGCCCCAGGCGGCGAGGATCACCGCCGTCGAGGCCGCAAGCTCGCGCAGCACCGCCGCCAGAAATCCGGTCTCGTCGTTCATGTGCGGATCTCCAGCAGCGGGATCGAGGTGATCGACCCGAGGCGTTCGAGGTCGAGGGTGACGTCGAGGGCGTCAGTGTCGAACCGCACAGGGACGTCGAATTCGAAGCCTGCGGTGATGGCGACGCCAGCGGCGGGGGCCGTGGTGAAGGTTACCAAGCCCGTCGCGGTCGAGACCGACCAGCCGGAGGCTTGCGGCGTGCCGTTCAGGGCGATGGTCACAGTTCCGGCGACGGGCTTGGTGATCGCCCGCGTCCAGGACTGCGCGCCGGAGGTGTAGCGCTTGGTGAGCTGAAAATCGGTCGTGCTGCCGTTTCCGGTGCTTATCGGCTGATTTGTCGCCCCCAGCGCCTGCGATTGCAGGCAGGACTTGAAGTCGGCCCAGTCCTTGAAGCGGAAGCCGTGCAAACGGCCATTGCGGGCCTCGAAGAAGGCGACCACAGCCGCCAGATCGTCGGCGCGGCGGATGCCGTAGGCGACGTCGTAGCGGCGGCGGCTGTTGGCCCAGCTGGCGTTGCGCTCCTCGGCCCCGCTTGCCAGTTCGACGATCTGGGTGCGCCGCTCCGGGCCGCCGCGGGCGCCGCGGCTGATGTTGTCCGGAAACCGGACCTCGTGGAAAGCCATCGTGGATCCTCACATGCCGCGTCGGCCCAGCGACACGGCACGGGCGATGTCGCTGGCGACCTGCGTCCGAGATTGGCGGAAGCTCTCGGCGTCGCGGGCGTTGATCGTGACATTGACGGTGGACGCGCCCGCCTGGCCGTAACCGGCCGCTTCGCGCCGGGAGAGAACCCGCTCCCCGCGTTGCAGGATCGCGGGCACCTCGTCGGGGCGAAGCCCGGCCCAGCCGCCGTTGTGCATGCGCGGGGCATTGGCGAAGGCCAGGGCCGGGACCATCCGGCCGGGTCCGGGGGCGCCGACCATGCCGCCCGCATGCAGGATGTTCACGAAGATGCCACCCGCGCCGCCCAGCGCGCCGGAAAGGGCGTTCGCAATCGGGCCGAGGATGAAGCGTCGGGCCGCGAGCTTCGCGAGGTCGGCGATCATCGACGTGACCAGATCGCGGAAGTCGAGCTTGCCGGTCTTCACGAAGTCGCCGATGGCGTTCTCGGCCGAGGTGAAGGCCCCGACCAGCGCGCTGCCGATATCGCCGCCGATGTCGCGCGCCTTGGCGGCGTAGTCGGCCAGTGCTGCGGTGACAGCCTGCCAGCCGGTGAGGGCCTGCTCGGCTCCGGCGGCGGTGTCGGCGCCTGCCTGCCGCCCGGCCGCACCGGCGCGACCTGCCGCCCCGCCGGTCTCGTCAAGTTCTTCGCCCAACGCCCCGGCTGCAGCAGCGGCGTCGGCCAGAGCGGTCTCGGCGTCGGTTCCCGTGCCGGTCACCGCATCCTTCAGCGCCTGCCAGCTGGCGAGCGGCCGACCGGCAGCGTCAGCAAGCATACCTGCCGCTTCGCGATAGCCATCGGCTCGCGCGCGGGCATCGTCTGCCATGGCGCCGAGACCAAGATCTGGCGGTTCCAGATAGGTCCGTGCCAGCGCGGCGGAGAAGGCATCTGCTGCCGCAGCACCAGCGGCGGTCGCCGCTCCCTCGAAGGGATTGCCGATGCGCCCCAGTTCCACAGGGTCGAGGATGCCGATCCGCACCCCACCTTCGCCGGTGGCCCAATCCGGCAGCAGCGCCAGCGCGGCGTTCAGCGTCTCGATGAAGCTGTTGATGCGGGTGACAACGCCGTTCAGCATCGCCTCGACGCCCGAGATCAGCCCGTTCGCAGCCTGGAAGGCGAAGTCGCCGATGGCGCCCGGCAGGCTGCCCCAGATCGCCACGGCGGCGTCATAGGCGCCTTGGAAGATCGCCGCCGTCCGGTCGCCGAAGCTGACGACACCTGCGATGGTGCCTTCGAGGGCCGAGAGACCGGCCGCCTTCAGCCCCTCCCATCCGGCCGCCATCCGCGCGAGGGCCGCATCCAGCGACAGGCCGATGCGCGACCAGACCTCCTTGGCCAGATCGCCGAGCAGGCGGAACGCTTCGCCCACGCCGCCGACCCGCGCGACGAGTTGCGAGAACTGATAGACGAGTTCCCCCGCGCCGACGATCAGCGCGCCGATGCCGGTGCGGATCAGCGCGCCGCGCAGGAACACCAAGGCCGTCGCAAGGCCGCGCACCGACAGGGCTGCAGCCGCCATCCCGGCGACCCAGCGCCCGGCCATGACCGCTGCGAAGGTCGCGGCATAGCTGGCCAGCCGCCCGAGATTGTCGAAGAGTGCCGTGATCGCCTGCCCGATGGGGCCGGTCGCGCGCGCCATGTCGGCGAGCTTCGTTGCGACAACCTCCAGCGCCGGGGCGACGGCCACGGTCAGCCGGTTCACAAGTCCGGTCCAGATCAGGCTGAGCCGCGCGATGGCATCACCTGTCCGCTCGATCTGGGCGGCATCCGCCGCGCTGACCGCCACGCCGAAGTCCTGCACGTCGCGCGCGGCATCGCGCAGCGTGGCGCTGTCGATCCGCAGGAAGGCGAGTGCCGCCCGGTCTCCGAAGAGGTCGGAGGCCACGGCGGCGCGTTCGGCCTCGGGCACGAAACGGGTCAGCGCATCCTGGATGGCGACGATACGCTGGTCGAGCGGCAGGGCTTGCAGTTCCGCCGCCGTCAGGTTCAGTCGCCGCAGCGCGCCAACCGCCGCGCCCGAACCGCTGGCCGCTTCCGACAGGCGCGTGGTCAGCTTCTTCGTCGCCTGCTCGATCTCGCCCATCGAGACACCCGCAAGTTCCCCGGCCCAGGTCAGGGTCTGGATGCTCTCGACGGTCGTGCGCATCGACTGCGCGAGCTTGGCCTGCGCGTCGATGTTGGCAAGACCCGAGCGCACCATCGCCACCCCGGCCGCAGTCGCCGCCGCAGCGACGGCCGCCAGTGCGATCCCGGCCCGGCGCGCGAAGCTCGCCAACCTTGTGTTCGCCAGTTCCATCTCGGAGGACAGCCGGCCGAAGCCACGGGATCCGGCCTCACCGATCCCCTCCAGTTCGGCGCGCACCTGGCGGCCGCCCACGGCGGCGAGCCGGACGGAGACGCGTTTCTCGGCCATGGGATCGGGGTTCCGGTTGGAATGGGCTCAGTCGCGGTTGGCCGCGATCTGTTCGTTCACGCGGCGGACCATCACCGCCTCGATGGCAGGCAGCAGTTCGGCGATAGCGGGCGGCGAGATGCCAAGGGCCGCGCCCAAGGCCAGCGCCGCGCCCATGTCCCAGCCGATCACCGCGCCGGGGATGACGCGCATCTGGCCACCAAGGCGCTGCGCCAGGTCCCAGACCTGCGCGCCTTCCAATGTCAGCGGCCGGTTCAGCCGTGCGGGGCAGTCGGGACAGGCTGTTCCGCAGGCCGCGCAGTAGCCTTCGCCCCCGCCGAAGGACCAGTCGGCAAGGGCGCAGAGGCGTTTTTTTCCGCGTCCAGCAGCAGCGCCTTAGCGACGTAGTGGGTCTGGAACGCCTCGAAGGCGGGCCAGAGGTCGAGGAGCGCGTCGATGGCCTCGGGGCTTGGCTCGATGGGAGTGCCATCGGCATCGCCGATCCCCTCCCATGCGAAGATCGCGCGCCGCGCCAGCGCCTTGGCCATGGCGAGCGCCGCCTCCTCGGTCGCCGCCCCCTCGGGCAGATCGGCAATCGCGGGATCGCCACGCGCCGAGACCATCAGCGCCGTGGTCAGTGGCCGGAGCCGGACACGCACGCCGGGGATGAGGTCGCACCACTGCGGCGCGTTGGTGAGGTCGAGGGTCAGCATGGCGGGCCTTCTCAATAGGTTGCGACGGTGTTGACGAGGACGGCGGTGCACATCCGGGCGGGGCTGGTTGCCTTGGCCGCCTGCCAGTCGAAGGTCGCCTGAATGCCTTGCGGGCCGGGGATCTCGATCCGGGGGCGCGGCAGGTAGACGGCATGGGCGGTGAAGGTGAAGCTGGCGTTGGCGCCGAGGCTCCAGGCGAAGACCAGTTCGCAAGGCGTGCCGTCGATGGCCTGCGTGATCAGCGCAGTGTCGGCGAAACGTACCTCGACGCGTCCGGTCAGCGCGGCCATGCCGGGGTCGGCTCCCTCGATGCGTCCGTCGCTCCGGATCGTCTCGATGCGGTCGAGGCCATTGGAATAGGTGACCTCGGCCGAGATGATGTTGCCGAGCGGCGAGCCATTCCGCGTGATCGCCCCGTTGAAATGCCCGAACCGCTGCAACGCCAGCGCGGTGGGCGTGCCAGCGGCCGTGGCCGCTGCGACGTTCTCGCCCTGCGCCACTAGTCGGGCAGTTGCGGTCAGCAGGCCAGACCGCGCCATCTGCCACGACAACTGGTCGCAGACGCAGCCGGTGTACATCGCATAGCGCGGCACCTCGGGCATCGCCGTTTCGATGGACATGCTGGGCAGCGTCCAGTTGCCGGACTGGAAGGTGTGGGTCTTGGGCGTCGTGCCGGTGGTCGTCGGCTGACCGAAGGCCGCCTTCAGCCAGAGGCCGAAGTTTTCGACGTCGATCGGCACGACGACATCGCCGTCGGCGGTGACCGCGTCCTTGATCGGGGCCAGCGGGTCGCGCCCCTGGCCCAGCAGTTCCGAGGCGATCAGCGGCTGTTCGGAGCCGAGCGTGGTGCTCGCGAAGGGCACTGTGCGATAGCCCGTGGCGGGCGCGGTGCCATAGACGGATTCGAACGCAAGCGCCATCTGCGCCCGCGCCCCATGGGCTCGTGCCATCGTGTTCTCCTGTGGTGTGAGGGGTCAGGCCAGTGGGTTGGTCGTGGAGTGAGGCGGATCAGACAAAGGTCCGGGGGACCTTTGTCCCGCCGAACGCAGGATGGGACCCGCTGCCGGTGTCAGCCGAGCGGATCAGCCGTGGAATAGTGCAACACCACCGGGATCACCGCCGCCTTCAGGCTGGCGGCACCCTCGACCGGAAGATCGACCGGGCGCGGCGCTTCCGCCTCGACCCAGTCGCAAAGGCCGCCAAGCCTCCGGTCGGCGGTAAGCGCTGCGCCGATGCTGGCGCAGAGGGTGTCGAAGGTCGTGTCGCGCTCATTGCCCTGCGCGACCGCCTCGATCTCGGCCCGGTGCTGGTAGTGGTAGCGCAGGGGCGAGAGCGTCACCTCTGGCTCCCCCGGCTCGCCATCGCGCAGGATCAGGAGGCCATTGGCCGGGACGCGCTCGGGCAGCACCTCGCCCCGCAAGACGGTGGCGGGCAGCGCCGACAGCCGCGCGTGCAGCGCGGCGAGGATGGTTTCGCGGAGTGTGGGCAACGAAAGAACCTTAAGATCAGGACGCACTTGCCAGATTGCAAAGCCGCCAATTTCCGACCATTTTCAGGATCATGCGCGTATCCGATATGATGAAGCCCGATGGGCGAGTGTTTCTTAAGAGCGAGTGGGGTCAGATCAGCGATGAATGGCCCTGCGTGTCTTTTACGAAGCGGTCTGTAGGTGATCGGCTCAGGCGCGAATTCGTGCCCGGTCGGGATGTGCTCATTTACGTCGGCACAACCAGCACCGAAATGACGCGCCTGCCGGAACACCGCAGTCGCCTGATTTCGGCTGTGACGATCGAGCCAAGGCAAATCCTCGAAACGCGCAAGATTGTGCCTCCTGAAGTCTGGGCGAACTCAAACGCGCAATGGGGTGATCGATGGCCTCATTCAATGGCAGTGCTTGCGGCGGCCAACATGATCGGCCCGCCATATCCGTCCGCGCATGACACGATCCCCATCGCGTACCGATCCTTCGCTGAAATTGCCAACAGAGGCTCCGTTGTCGAAGCGACCGAGGCTGAGAGGGAGGCCGTGATGGCGCTCGAAATCGAGCCCATCTCGCTCAATCTTCGCGAAGACGTCGCCGCTTATCTGAAGCTGCGAAGCAGCGTCTCTGGGGAGGTTCAACCGTCAATCAAGCAAGAAGCCTTTCGGATGGCGATGCTGATCATCGAGCGTGTCAAACGCGGTGGCGAGATCGGCGTGAAGGTCAATCCGCTCCGTACAGCGCCCAACCTCTCCGATCTGAATGCTCTTCTTGTCCGCAAATGGCTCGAACAAGGCGGACGATGCGCCCTTTGCGGAGGTGTGCTGGTCGTCGGGGCTACGAATAAGATGCTCCAACCCTCCGCAGACCGTACCGACAGTACCAACGGCGCATACGACGACGTCAACGTCGCGATCACACATCTCGCGTGCAATCTAGCGAAGAACAAGTTCGGTTTGGATGAGTTCGAGGACTGGCTTTCGGTACTTCGTGGCGTTGATCTCTGACCTCCTTTCTCGCTTGAGCACTTGCTAGCGGACCCGCCCCTCCACCCAGTTCGCCACGATCAGCCCCGGCACGGCTTCATGCGCCCGCGCCGCATCCCGCGCGAGATCCAGCCGCTTCGGCAGTTTTACCTGCGGCACCAGCAGGAAGATTGGCGCGGCGACCTTGCCGCGTCCGGTCTTCGAGCGCGACACGACCGCCTGGCCCTTCGTGTTCAGCCGTCCCTCGGCAACCAGGAGGCTCGGGCCGGCGCGGCGATAGACGAAGCGCAGGCGGAGGCCGCGTCGCCGTTCCCATTCGCCGGGCGTGATCCGGCCGCCGCGCAGGGACTTGCCTGCGGCGGGAGTTGGGATCGCCAGCCAGAAGCCGTTCTTCGAGCGGATCAGCGGGCCGGTGTCGTGCGCGCCGACGATGACGGGCGCATTGGACCAGACCACGGCGGCCGCGTTGAGGCTGGGCGTGGTCTTGGGGAACTGCTCCGACCGGATGGTGCGGGCGAGCCGGGGCCCGAGGCCCGCACCGGTAATCTGCAGCCGCCAGGCGGCCTTCAGCCCGGTCCCGGCCTCGCGGATCGCGGCCGACACGGCCCTCTCGCCCGCCGCAACCTCGGCCGCCATCATCGCTACGATGTCGGGATCGATGTCGAGCTTCAGTTTCATGGTGGTCACGCCGGGCGCAGATCGACGGTCCAGACCAGCCGCTCGCGGTCGCGGACGGGCTCGCCCTGGATTAGGAAGGCGTCGCCGTCGATCTCGATGCGGTCGCCGGGGCGTGGGTTCGCCACCTCGACGACCCGCAGGTCGATTCGGGTGGTTTCGGACCAGAGCCGCGCGTCGCCGAAGTCGGTGATTGCGTCCGCACGCCGCGCGACCGCGCGCACGAGCACCGGCGCGCCGCCATCGGCGATGTAGACCGCGTCCCGCCCCATGTTCGGATCGCCGAAGAGCGCGCCAATCGCAGCAGCGAAGGCGTTCATCAAAAGGCCCCGTTCAGCCGCACCCGGCCGATGGTATCGCCTGCGCCGCCCGCCACCGCGACCACGGCCACTCCGATCAGGGTGTTCGAGGTGGTGGTTTTGGTCACTTCCTTGGCGGTGTTGTCCCAATAGACTTTGTCGCCTGCCGCCCAGGCTTGCGATGCGACCTTCTTCAGGTCGTAGACGCCGACGAGCGCGGCTTCGACCGCCTCCCCAAGGGCGGCAGCGCCCGCGGCCACGCCGAAGATGGATCCGACGAGCAGGCCATCGCCCGCGGCGACGGCATAGGGCGCGGTGAGGGTGATGGTGTTACCGGGCTGGACGTAGTTTT
>CALGWX010000205.1 GCA_937936215.1 uncultured Burkholderiaceae bacterium
GGGGGCCGGGTCGCCCGCAGCGCGCTGGGCCACGCCGGCGCCACCCGGCCACACCTTGGCCTCATGCGCCGACGCGCCTCCGCTTGCGGCGGCTTTCTTCGCGCCGGGCGCGGCAGGCTTGCGCGCCACCTTCGGCGCCGCTTTCTTCGCGGCCCTCCCGGCCTTTGACCCGCCCGGCTTCTGCCTTGCCCGGCCGCCCGCGCCGGCGCGCGCCTTCGGGGCTGCCTTGCCCTGCACCTTAGCCAGCCGCTCGGCAAAGCGCGCCAGCACCGCGTCGAACAGTTCCGCCTTGGCGGCGGTGCGGGCGTTGGCATCGGCGCGGGCCGGCTTGGCGCCGGGCACCCGCGCGGCCACGCGCTGGCGGCGCAGCAGGTCGCGGTACTTGTCGCGCAGCGCGCGGGCGCGGACCACCTTCAGTTTCAACCGCGCTTCGGTCATCGACTTGATCGCGTCACCGCCGCTGGCGAGCACGAGTTCGAGTTCCGGCTTGGTGCACAGTTGGCGGGCCTGGCGCAGGTTGACGGGCATAAGCATCTCCTCGTTGTGATGCGGCGAGTGTATCGGCGCGAGCGTGGCCGATGAGTGGGTGCCGCTGCTTGCGGGAAAGCCCCGGTATCGAACGGCGCGGCGGGTTGCAGAGAATCCACCAACGCGCACCGGGCGCGTCCGTCGGGGCGCAACAAGAACCGCCAAGGAGACAGGATGAACCGCCCCCCGCCCATCTACGACCTGAAGCCGTGGACGGTGCACTACGGCGCGGCCATCGCGGCCGACCTGGCGCCGCCGCGCCACGCGCACCTGGCGCAGATGGTGCGAGCCGCCGCCGCGCACCATGCGACTCGAACGGCCTTCACCACCTGCATGCCCAATGGGATGCACGGCTCGCTCACCTATCGGCAGGTCGATCGGTACTCCGACGCTTTCGCCGTCTACCTGCGCGAGGTCGTAGGGCTCGCGGCCGGGGCGCGGGTGGCGGTGCAGATGCCGAACTGCCTCGCCTATCCGGTGGCCGCCTTCGGCGTGCTGAAGGCCGGCTGCGTGCTGGTCAACACCAATCCGCTGTACACGCCGGCGGAAATGGAGCACCAGTTCGCGGACTCCGGCGCCGAGGCGCTGGTGATCGTCGACATGTTCGCCGACAAGCTGAAGTCGATCCTGGCCAAGACCTCGATCCGCCAGGTGATCGTCGCCGAGGTGCCGCAGTTTTTCTCGCGCGTGCCGCGGGCGGTGATCCGCGGCGTGATGAGGTGGTGGAACCGGGCGCTGCCGCCGATCCGCGTGCCCCATGTGCGGCTCGACTGGGCGCTGGCCGAAGGCGCCCTGGCGCGCGACCGCGGGCGCATCGACCCCGCTCGCTACACCGAGGGGCTCGGTGCCGACGCACTGGCGCTGCTGCAATACACCGGCGGCACCACCGGTGTCGCCAAGGGCGCGATGCTCACCCACGGCAACCTGCTCGCCAACCTGGAGCAGGCGTTCGCGATGGGACGGTCGCACATCGACGAGGGCCGCGAGGTGGTGCTGACCGCGCTGCCGCTGTATCACATCTTCGCGTTCACCTTCAATTTGCTGTGCTTCTTCGCGGTCGGCGCGCGCAACGTGCTGGCGCCGAGCCCGCGGCCGATCGGCAACCTGCAACGCGCCTTCGACAACTACCCGATCACCTGGGTCAGCGGCGTCAACACGCTGTTCAACGCGCTGCTGAACGAGGAGTGGTTCACCGCCTTTCCGCCGAAGCACCTGAAGGCGGCGGTGGCCGGCGGCGCGGCGCTGCAGAGCGCGGTGGCGAGCCGCTGGCAGGCGGTGACCGGCACCCGCATCGCCGAGGGCTACGGCCTGACCGAGTCCTCGCCGGTGGTCTGCTTCAACCCGCTCGACGGCGTGCACAAGCCGGACTCGATCGGGGTGCCGGTGCCCGGCACCGACGTGCGCCTGGTCGACGACCACGGCCAGCCGGTGCCGCTGGGCGAGCCGGGCGAACTCGTCGTGCGCGGGCCGCAGGTGATGCAGGGTTACTGGCAGCGGCCGGACGAGACCGCAAAGACGATCTGCGACGGCTGGCTGCACACCGGCGACGTGGCGGTGATGGACGGCGACGGCTACTTCCGCATCGTCGACCGCAAGAAGGACATGATCCTGGTGTCCGGCTTCAACGTGTACCCGAACGAGGTCGAGGACGCGATCGCGCGCATGGACGAGGTGCTGGAGGTCGCGGTGATCGGCGTGCCGGACGCGAAGAGCGGCGAGGCGGTGCACGCCTTCGTGGTGCCGATGGCCGACGGGCTCACCGAGGAGCAGGTGCGCGCGCACTGCCGGCGGCTGCTCACCGACTACAAGGTGCCGAAGCGCGTCGAGTTCCGCCGCGAGCTGCCGAAGACGCCGATCGGCAAGATCCTGCGCAAGGAACTGCGCGCCGAGTACAAGGCGAAGAACGGCGGTTGAAGCGCTTTTGGCGCAACGCCTGCCGCCATCCCCGATGCCAGCAACTGACCGCACCCGGCCGTCCACCAGTGCGCCATCGACCCCCTGAGCCCCGGCCGACGCCGGAGCGCGAAATCATGGAGCCACGATGCTGACCGAACTCGAAACCAAGCTGCTCGGCCTGATGATGATGGTCATCATGCTCGGCATGGGCTCGTCGCTCACCTTCAAGGACTTCCGCATCGCCTTCCGCAAGCCGCAGGGCCTCCTCATCGGCCTGCTGTGCCAGTACGGGATCATGCCGATGCTCGGCTACGTGATGGCGGTGGCGCTCGGCCTGCCGCCGGCGCTGGCCATCGGCCTGATCCTGATGGGCTGCATGCCGGGCGGCACTACCTCGAACATCTTTGCCTACTTCAGCAAGGGCGTTCTCGCCCTGTCGATCATGATGACGATCTGCTCCACCCTGGTGGCGGTCGCCATGGTGCCGCTGCTGCTGGAGTTCTACTCGGGCCTGAAGGGTCTGCCGGCGGAGTACACGGTGCCGGCTGGTAACGTGGCGCAGGTGCTGGCGATCCTGGTCGTGCCGACGCTGATCGGCATGGCGCTGCGCAAGTGGAACCCGAACGTCGGCGCCACCATCGAGTTAGTCGGCGGCTTCCTCGGCATCTTCGTGATCCTGTTCCTGATCGTCACCTGGGTGCCGCGCAACCACATGCTGCTGGCGACCACGCCGTGGTTCGTCTACTTCGCCGCCATCGGCCTGGGCCTGATCGGCATGGCGCTCGGCTTCTTCCTCAGCCGCTGGCTGCAGCAGGATCCGCGCCGTGCGCGCACCATCGCGCTGGAGACGGGCATCCAAAACGGCCCGCTGGCGGTGCTGATCGTGCTGCTGACCTTCCAGGGCGAGATGCAGCAGGAGGTGCTGCTGATTCCGGTGCTGTACTCGCTGTTCATCGTGCTGACCTCCAGCGCGGTGACAGTGTGGTTCCGCCGCATCACCACGCGCGAGGAACTGGCGCGCGACAACGCCAAGGTGCCCACGGCCGCCCTGCCGGCGGCGGCGTAGCGCAGCGCGTCGGCCCGCTTCCGCGGTAAGGGCAAGCGGCGGCAAGCGCCAGCGCCAAGATCGCCCGGTGACGAAAGCAAAAGGCCCGCGGCGGGCTTGCGCCCCGCCGCGGGCCTGCTTGGCAGCCGCGCGAGTTATCGGCGCAACTGCCTCGCCTTGCCGCTTTGCTCCTGACGGCGACGCAGCCGCCCCAGCATGCGCTGCAGGCGGTTGACGCGACGCGTCGGCATGTCGGGCAGCTCCGGCGCGGCCACCGGGATGACCTTCATTCGGCGCTGCCTGCCGAGCGAGGCCAGCGCGCGGACGATGGCCGCGAAGCGCTGCAGCGCGGCGCGCTGCTCGCCATCGAGGTCGGCCGGAAGGGGGAAGGTCGCGGCAGATGTTTGAGTCGTCATGGGAAGCCCTCTGGGACGAGTTGACGTGGATGAAGTCCGCGCCGACGACATCGCGAAGCGAGCGCTTCGCCAGAGGGGCCCGCCCGCGCAGACGACAATCAGACTGCGAGTTCCGCGCCAGGTTGCTCGGGAGTTTCCCCGGCGCTGGAGGGCCACGCTTCGCGCCCGTTGGCGCCACGGGCCAGCCGCGCGCGGCTGTCTGGCTGTCGTGACCTCGCCACCGCCATCGACGGATCCGCGCGCGTCGCCCGCGCGGCACGACGCGAGCAGGCGTCGCTCAGACGTCGGACGGCGCCGACCCGTCCGGCTCCTCCGGCGGCAGGGTCTCGTCCGGCGCCAGGTAGTGGCTGGCGCGCCACGCATGGTTGGTGACGCGCTCCAGCCAGCGGATCGCATCGAGCGCGCGCAAGGCCTCGGCCGGCCCCTGCGCGCCGGCGGCGGTGCGCCGCAGGACGTCGAGGCGCTCGCGCTGCCGCAGCTCGGCCAGGGCGAGCGCCCGCCGCTCGACTTCGTCGAGCCAGCCGGAATCGCGGCGGCCGAGCAGTCCCGCTCGCGCCAGCGCCAGCACCTCGCGGCACTGGGCGACGGCGGGCTGCAGCGCCGGCTGCGCCAGCTCGCCGAGGATCGCTGCCGGCGGGTCGAGCCGCGGCAGCAGGCGCGCCAGGTGGTCGATCGCGTGCAGTTGCGCCACCCGCAGCGGCGACGGCGGGGCGTCTTCGCTGATCGGCGGAATGCGGGCGAGGAAGCGCTGCGTGCGCTCGAAGGCGGTGGCCAGTTCGGCCCGGCGCGTGGCGTCGAAGGCCACGGGGTTGCCGTCCAGAAGGGCATCGATCGCATCGAGGATCTCGACCGTGATCTCGATGAGCGTGCGCCGGGTCGCCTCCAGCGCCACCGCCGGCGCGTAAAGCAGCGAGTCGTCCAGGTGCCGGGTCAGCCGCAGGCCGCGCTCCGGCAGCAGCCGCTCGATCAGGCGCGCCAGCGGCTCGGCGAAGGGCAGGAAGATGGCCACGCCGAGCGCGATGAACAGGGTGTGGAACAGGGCCAGGCTCACCGCGCCCGCCTCGACGTCGAGCTGGCGCTGCGCCCACGACACCAGCCACAGCAGCGACGGCAGCAGCAGGATCGCGATCAGCCCGGTGGCAAGGTTGAACAGCACGTGCGCCGCGGCGGTGCGCTTCGCCGGCACGGTGCCGCCGATGGCGGCCAGCGCGCCAGTCACCGTCGTGCCGATGGCGGCGCCGATGACCACCGCGGCCGCCTGCTCGAAGCTCACCACCTGGGTGTGCAACGCGGTGAGCGTCGTGGCCACCGCGGCGCTGGAGGACTGCATCACCACCGTCATCGCGATGCCGATCGCCATCGCCGCCAGGTGGCCAAGGGCCCCCGCCGAAGGCAGGCGGGCCAGATCGAAGCGGCCGGCCAGCGCCTGCATGCCCTCCTGCAGCGTGCCGATGCCGACGAAGATCAGGCCGAAGCCCGCGAGCGCCAGCCCGAGCGCGCGGCCGCGGCCGCGCGCCAGCAGGCGCAGCAGCGCGCCGATGCCGACCAGCGGCAGCGCGTAGAAGCCGAGGCTCACCTTCAGCCCCAGCACTGACACCATCCAGCCGGTGCCGGTGGTGCCGAGGCTCGCCCCCATCACCACACCGACCGCCTGCGGGAAGGTGATCAGTCCGGCACTGACGAAGCCGATCAGCGTCACCGTGGTGGCGCTGGAGGACTGCACCATCAGGGTCACCAGCGCGCCGGAGCCGAACGCCTTGGCAGGCGTTCCGGTGAAGCGTGCCAGCGCCTGCTGCAGCGCCTCGCCAGCGAACGACTTCAGACCGTCGGTGAGCAGCACCATGCCGAGCAGGAACAGGCCGATGCCGCCGAGCAGTTGGAAGGTCGTCGCGGTCATGACGTGGGGCCGTACTGTCCGGCGCACGGAGCGGCAACCGGGGCAACCCGGCACGAGGGCCCCGACAGCAACTCCGCCGAGGTGGTTGACAGCCTCGGCCGTTGCACTTCATTGACTGATCGGTGCCGCCACCGTTACCTGGTCATTATCGGTGCAGCCACGGCCAACTCGCGTCGCCGGCAGCCGCTCGCCGCGCGGCGACTTGCCTTCAGCGCGAGCTGCACGCGAAAGCGGAGGCGGGACAGCAAGCGCACGTGGCCCGACTGCCGGCACCCCGCCGCGCCATGGCGCAGGCAGCCGGTGCGAACCGGCGGCGTCGACTGTCGCGCTGACGGGCGAGGCCATGCGCCCCCTTCGCGCCTCGCTGCCCGATTACGATTCGAGACGCCGCGACGTCGCCCCGCAACACCAACCGCTTCGAACCTGTTTGCATCGCGGCAACAACGAGACCCGGAATCATGCGCTACGTCTACATCACGCTGATCGTCCTGCTGTCCGCGGTGGTGCTGGCCTTCATGGCGCAGAACCTCGAGTCGGTGACGGTGTCGTTCTTCGCGATCCGCATCACCCTGCCGCTGGCTCTGCTGGTCGTGCTCGTCTACTTCCTTGGCATGGTCACGGGCGGCGCGCTGCTGTCGTTGGTACGCAGCTGGGTCGCCCGCGCGCGATCGCCGCGAGCTTGAGCATCAGGGCGCGGCTAAATAAAGCCCGCAAAACCCCTGATCTCCGCTGGCGCGGGACCGGAGGAACGCGGCCAGCCCGGCTCGGTCTGATTTTCGGCGCCATGACGACCCTCTTCTCCCACACCTTTCGGTTGACCCTTGCGCTGGCGTTCATCTGGTGGCTGCTCGCGGCAGCCGGCCCGCTCTGGGTCGCCGTCGGCAGCGTCGGCGTGCTGGTTGCCTTGGCCGCGTGGCGACTCGCCGCGCCGCGCCCAACGGTGGCGCTGCGCTGGCGGCGGCTACCGCGCTTCTTCGCCTGGTTCGTGGCGCAGTCGGTGCGCGGCGGCCTCGACGTGGCGAGGCGCGCTGTCGCCCGCGACATGCGGCTCGCGCCGGGACTGGTCGAGGTGGACCTGGGCTTGCGCGCCGAAGGCGCACAGGTGCTGATCGCGCTGGTGGCGAGCCTGCTGCCGGGCACACTGGTGGTCCGGATCGAGGGCCGGCGGCTGCGCCTGCACGCGCTGGACACGCGGCTGCCGATCGAAGACGAGGCGCGACGCCTGGCCGACGAAGTCGATCGCCTGCTGCGCCCCGTCGACGACAGCGAGGCACGCCGCACATGACCTTCGTCTACGAAGCGTTCGCGCTGGTGCTGGTGGCCAACCTGGCCGCCGGCATGCTGCGCGTGCTGCGCGGCCCGCGCGCCGCCGACCGCATGCTCGCCGCGCAGATGCTCGGCACCACCGGCGTGGCGCTGCTGCTGGTGCTGGCGCAGCTGCAGGACATGCCGGCGCTGCGCGACGTGGCGCTGGTGTTCGCGCTGCTGGCGCTGCTGGCGGTGATGGTGTTCGTACGCCGCGTCGGCGGCCGGAGCCGGGACGATGTCGCTCGTTGACGCGCTCACGGTGCTGCTGCTGGTGGCGGCGGGCGTCTTCTTCACCGCCGGCACGGTGGGCGTGCTGCGCTTTCCGGACACGCTCTCGCGCCTGCACGCGGTGACCAAGGTCGACAACCTCGGGCTCGGCTTCGCCGGCGCGGCGCTGCTGCTGCAGGCCGATTCGTGGGCGGTGGCCGGTGGGATCGCGCTGGTGTGGCTGCTGGCGCTCGCGGCCAGCGCCACCGCTGGTTACCTGCTCGGCGCGAAGACGGCCGCCGAGGCGGATGGCCCCGACGATGCGCCCTGAAGCCAAGCGAACGCGCGCCGTGGCGCCGGCCGTTGGCAGCCGCCCGACCGTGCTGCGGACGGTCCCGACAGTGCCTGTTCTCGCGCGCCGATGAACGCAGCCGATCTGCTGCTCGTCGCGCTGCTCGTCGCCGTCGCCGCGTCGGCGCTCGCGGTGCGCGACCTGCGCGCCGGCGCGATCCTGTTCGTCTTCTTCGGCCTGCTGCTGGCGGTGGTGTGGGTGCGGCTGGCCGCGCCCGACGTGGCGCTGGCCGAGGCGGCGATTGGTGCCGGTGTCACCGGCGCCCTGCTCATCGACGCCGCCGCGCAGTTGCACCCGCGTGCGTCAACCGGCCGCGTGCCCCTGCGCCCCGCCGTGCTGCTTTCCGGCGCGCTGTGCCTGCTACTAGCGATCGCGCTGGCCGCGGCGTTGATCGCGCTGCCGACCAATCCCGGCGAGGCGAGCGCGCTGGCGGTGCAGCGCGTCGCCGAAAGTGAGGTCGCGCATCCGGTGACCGCGGTGCTGCTCGCCTTCCGCGCCTACGACACGCTGCTGGAGATCGGCGTGCTGCTGGTGGCGGTGGTCGCCGCGCAGGCGCTGCCACCGATCGGCACCGCGCCGGCCGCGCGCGATCCGGTGCTGGCGCGCGTGGTCGGCCTCACCGTACCGCTGGCGGTGCTGGTCGGCGTGTATCTGCTGTGGGCCGGCGCCACCCGCACCGGCGGTGCGTTCCAGGCCGGCGCGGTGCTCGCCGGCGCGGCTTTGCTGGCGCGCTTCTCGGGTCTGGCGTTCACGCTGCCGCCGGCACGGCTGCGGCTTTTGCTGGCCGCGGGCCTGCTGGTGTTCATCGGCGTGGGCATCGCGGCGGGCCTGGCCGCCGGCGCGGTGCTCGCGTACCCGCCCGGCTTCGCCGGCGGGCTGATCCTGGCCATCGAGACGGCGCTGACGGTCTCGATCGCGCTGTCGCTGGTCGCGCTGTTCGGGCTGGGGGCGCGGCGGTGAACGCGTCGCTCGCCGTCGCCGCTGGCGCGGCGCTCGTCGCGCTCGGGCTGGCGGTGCTGCTCGCAGCGCCGACGCTGATGCGCAAGCTGCTCGCCTTCAACGTGATGGGCGGCGGTGTGTTCATGCTGCTGCTGGCGCTGGCGCCGCGCACGCCGCAAGGCACTGCCGATCCGATCGCGCAGGCGCTGGTGCTCACAGGCATCGTGGTCGCCATCGCGGCCACCGCGCTCGGCCTGCTGCTGGCGCGCCGCTATCACAAGGCCACCGGCCGCAGCGCCCTGCCCGACGAGGACGCGGGCGAAGACGGCGAGCAAGGCACCGATGACTGAGGCTCGCGGTCTTCATCGCCGCGTGCGGCGCGACCGCTGCACGCGCGACAGCGCGCGAGGCCGCCTTGACTGAGTCCGCCGCCCTGCCGCTCGCGGTGCTGCTGCCGCTGGCGATCGGCGCTAGCTCGTTCGTCCTGCCCGAGCGGGCGGCGCGC